>JAIOII010000167.1 GCA_019912685.1 Kofleriaceae bacterium | reverse complement strand
GCCCTGCGTCACGCGGCCGGGCGGCGGCGGCGGGCGCGGCGCCATCATCGGCGGCCCACCAGCGCCCGGCTGAGGTGGAGGCACGGACGGCATCGACTGCGTGCGGCGCACGCCCGCCGGAACCGCGGGCGGACGCGTCGTGCCCGGACGACCGAGCTCCGGAGCCGGGGTCTTCCCCTGGCCCTGGCCCTGGCCCTGCCCACCGCCCGCGAGCTCGGCCGGCGGCTTGAGCTGGCGATAGCTCTCGAGCTTCGCCGTCTCCTCCTCGATCTCCTTCGTGAACGTCCGCTTCATCCACGCCGCCAGGTCCTTGCGCGAGTAGAACTCGCCGGCGGTGTAGACGAACGCCTGCAGCTCGTCGTGCAGGTCGATCGAGTTCTGGTACCGATCCTCGACGTCCTTGGCGAGCGCCTTCAGGACGATGCGCTCGAGCTCGTCGGGGATCTTGCGGTTGTACGTCGACGGCGGGAGGATCTCGACGTTGCGCACCTTCTCGAGCGTCGAGAAGTCGCTCTCGCCGACGAAGAGCCGCTCACCGGTGAGCAGCTCGTAGAGCACGATGCCGCACGAGAAGATGTCGGTGCGGCGATCGATCGGCAGGCCGCGCACCTGCTCGGGCGACATGTAGCCGAACTTGCCCTTGAGGATGCCGGCCTGCGTCTTGGCGCCCTTGCCCGCCGCCTTCGCGATGCCGAAGTCGATGAGCTTCACCTCGCCCTCGAAGGAGACGAGGATGTTCTGCGGCGACACGTCGCGATGGACGAGGTGGAGGTCGCGGCCCGACTGGTCGCGCTTGTTGTGCGCGTAGTCGAGGCCCTCGCAGATCTTCATGATGATGAAGCACGCCTGCGCGATCGGCATCGGCTCGCCGAGCGTGCGGCTGCGGTCGAAGATCGCGCGCACGTCGCGGCCGTGGACGTGCTCGAGCGCGATGTAATAGCTGTTGTCGACGACACCGAGATCGAAGATCTGAGCGATGTTCGCGTGGTTCAGCTGAACCGCGATCTTCGCCTCGTCGATGAACATCCGGATGAAGTCCTTGTCCTCCGCGATGTTCGGGAGGATTCGCTTCACCGCCACCAGTCGCTCGAACCCTTCGACGCCGTACGCCTTGGCCCGAAAGACCTCGGCCATGCCGCCGACATTGATTCGCTCGAGCAAGTAGTACTTGCCGAAGGGTACAGGCTTCTTCACGCGCGGAGGCTCCCTCGGTGGGACCGTATACCAAAGAGATTCCTTGGGCCAGAGAGAACCCGGCCCGCGGTCTGGCCAGATACGGTCCTAGCAGAGATCGCCACCCGTTCGAGCAGATTCGCTCAGTTCTGGGCCAGGGCGGCGGCCGGCTCCATCTGTGCTGCCTTGCGGGCGGGTAGCCACCCTCCGACCACACAGAAGAGCACGGAGAACCCCACCGCCAGCCCGAAGATCCACCACTCGAAGTCGAACCAGGACGTGGGCTTGAAGGGGAAGTCCGGGACCACGGCGGCCGAGGCCCAGTCGACCGCGAGCGACCCGATGAACGCCGCGATGCTGCCGAGCAGGCCCGAGACCAGGCCGATGAGCGCCGCCTCGCCGAGCACGATCAGGAGGACGTCGCGCTGCGACGCGCCGACCGCCCGCAGGATGCCGATCTCGCGCCGGCGCTCGGTCACCTGCATGAAGAAGTTGTGGGCGATGTTGATCGCGCTGATGCCGACGATCACGAACGAGATCGCGAGCAGGACGATCGTGATGACGAACACGACCGTGCCGAACTGCTCGCCCAGCGAGTCCTCGAGCTTGAGCTTGGGCTCGTCCTGGAGCCACTTGGTGAAGGGCGCGAGCCGGTCCTTGTCGCGCAGCGTGACGACGATCGAGCTGAACGTCCTGGCCTGCTCCTCGCCGGCGAACTCGCGGTTCCAGCGCTCGACGTAGCCGATCGGGACGGTGAGGCCGACCCGCTTGGCCTTCTTGGAGACGCCGATGAGGATCGCGCCGACCTCGCGGTGCTTGGCGGTGATCGCGACGTTCGAGCCCGCGACCATCGTGTCGCCGAGGCCGATCCAGAAGTGCATGCGCTCGCGGCCACGCTCGGCGATGAACTGCTCCATCGCGCCGATGTGAGGCAGCCCGTGCGACTCGGCGACCTGCGTGTTGTAGAGCTCGAGCACCGTCGGCGAGACGATGACCGGCACGCGGTTGTGGCACATGTTGTCGGTCTTGTCGCAGTACTGCCAGGCCTTGTCGGGGCACGCGGCCTTGCCCTGCTCGGGCACGCACGCCGGACCGATCGCGCCGGCGCCGTCGCCGTCGAGGAAGCGGTCGGCGAGCTTGGGATCGTCGGCGACGTACGACGGCGGGATGCCGTCGGTGAAGCCGCCGACCTCGAAGCGGATGTCCTGGCCCTCGAACTTGCCGAAGCCGACCGCCGGGAACTGGAGCGTCATGCGCGGCAGGGCGCTCTTCACCTCGGGCCGCGACTTGATGAGATCGACGGTCTGCTGGTTCAGCTTCTGCGACAGGTTCTTGCCGGCGATCGAGGTGTGCGGGGCGATGACCTCGACCTCCTCGAGCGGGAACACGTCGTAGAGCACGTTCTGGACGCGCAGGACGCCGGCGAGGAAGAAGACGAACGCGCCGATGCCGATGACGACGCCGATCGCCGAGAACACGAAGTGGCGCGGGCTGCGCACGGTGTTGCCGACGACCATCTGCGTGAGGTTGTGGAAGGGCATCATGGTCGGTACCTAGGCCGGGCCCCCGTTGTCGTTGCCGGCGAGATCGCCCTCGACGATCGCGCCGTCCTGCATGGTGATCACGCGCTGCGCGATGGTCGACATGCGGCGCTCGTGCGTGACGATCATGAGCGTGACGCCGTCCTTCTGGTTCAGCTCCTTGAAGAACTCGATCACCTCGTGGCCGGTGGCCGAGTCGAGGTTGCCGGTCGGCTCGTCGCAGAGCAGGAGCTCGGGCCGGTTGAAGAGCGCGCGCGCGATCGCCACGCGCTGCTTCTGACCGCCCGACAGCTCCGACGGGCGGCGCTGGGCGTAGTCGCCCAGGCCGACGCGGCCGAGTGCCTCGCGGCCACGCTTCTCGACGTCCTTGGCGCCGGGGGCGAAGCTCGCCGGCAAGGTGACGTTGCCGAGGCACGTGAGGTGATCGAGCAGGTTGAAGGCCTGGAACACGAACCCGATCTTCGCGTTGCGCAGCCGCGCGAGCTCCTGCTCCCCGGTCTGCCGGTAGTCGTGACCGAGGACACGCACGGTGCCGCCGTCGGCCTTGTCGAGGCCGCCGACGATGTTGAGGAGCGTCGACTTGCCCGAGCCGGACTGCCCGACGAGCGCGATGAGCTCGCCGCGCGGGACCGAGAGCGAGACGCCGCGCAGCACCTCGGTCTTCCCGGCGCCCTCGCCGTAGCTCTTCCGGACGGACTCGAGTTGGATCACCGGATCTGCAGACACGAGTAGACGGAACCTAGCACAGCGAGTCCGGGCATATACTCGAGCGGCCGCATGTTGGTCTCACGCTCCACCGCCGCCTGCGGCGTGACGCTCTTCGCGGCGTGTCTGTCGACGCCGCCCGCGGTCGAGATCGACGCGTCGCCGCCGATCGACGCGCCGCCGCCGTGCGCGGGCGGCTTCGAGGGTGCGACGTTCGATCGCACGCGCGAGCTCCCCACCGGGCACATCGGCCTCGCCCAGGGCGAGCCCCAGGGCTACGTCACGTCGCGCGTGGTCCCGGCGCCACCCGGCGGGCGCTTCCGCACGCTCTCCTGGGAGACGGTGCGACCTTCGCTCAAGGCGCTGCCCGATGACCGCGGGCGCGAGACGATGTACCGGGAGGGCAACGCCGATCTCGCCGGCAGCCAGCTCCTCTTCCACTTCGACGATCCCCCGGCGTGGGACGACACGTCCGGCAACGACCTCAGCGCGACGTGCACGAGCGCGCCGGCGAACCAGTGCCCGAGCGTCGTCCCCGGCCTCTTCCGCGACGCGCTCGACTTCGACACGGACGAGGACATGGGCACGGACGCCGACAACGATCGGATCCGCATCGCGTCGATCGCGGCGCTCGAACCGCCGCAGGTGACGGTCGAGGTGTGGGTGCGTCCGAGCCGCGTCCCGACGGTTGGTTCACGCATGATGATCGTGCGCAAGGGCAGCGCGAACCCGATCGCGCCGCCGTTCACGTCCTACTCGATCGAGTACAACAACAACGGGACGTTCCGTTGCTACGCCAACGTCGACGGCGCCGGCGTCTTCGTCGACGGCAGCCGGGTCTCGGCGACGCTGCAGTGGCACCACGTCGCGTGCACGTACGACGGCGCGGCGCTGCGCCTGTTCGTCGACGGGTACGCCGACCTGGAACATCAGGTGGAGGGCTCGCTCCGCTACGACCTGACCGGGGATGACGACGTCTTCCTCGGCGACTACACCGGGAGCCAGTTCCTCGACGGGCAGGTCGACGAGCTCGCGGTGCACGATCGCGCGCTCGCGCCGGCGGTGCTCCTCGAGCGCGCGCGGCGCGGGGCGCTGCGGCTCGCGTGGCAGGTGCGCGTGTGCGACGACGCGGCGTGCCAGGGCGAGGACGACGCCTGGCGCGGGCCGACCGGGACGACCGCCTCCTTCTACACCGAGAGCTGCCACGCCGGGCTCGGTCCGCCGACCTTGTCCCTCTCCGACCTGGACTGCGACGGCGATGGCACCGAGGACGACGGCGCCGATCTCGCCGTGCCCGCCGGCGCCTTCTTCCAGGTGCGCGCGCTCCTCGACTCGCACCGCGCCGGCGACACGCCCGAGCTGGTCGCGTTCGAGCTCTGCGAATAGCGAGGGTGCGGTCAGCGCGTGCCGTGCGCGAACAGCACGACGGCGCGACCCTCGAGCGACGCCGTGACCAGCCCGCGCGACCACGCGCGCAGGCGACGGATCGTGTCGGCGCGCGCCTCGCGGCGGCGGATCACCTCGGCGAGGAGCCCGTCCCAGGTCTCGACCGGCCAGGCGCGGGGCAGGATCTCGAAGCGCGCGAGCTCGTCGCCGGGCGCGCCGGGCATGACGAAGGCGTCGATCGCGCTCGACACCGCGATCACCGTCGTCGCGCCGACCTGCGCGTACGAGAAGCGGGGCAGCATCGGGACGTTCACGTCGGTGACGTCGACGGGGCCGACCGAGCGCACCTTCTTCATGAAGCGGATGCCCGGGATGTCGTCGAGGGCGCGCCCGATCATGCCGGGGTCGGTGAGCTCGACGGCGGCGGCGCCCCGCCCCTTCATGTCGTCGAGGTCGACCTCGTGCACGAAGACGCGGCCGCTCGACGGCAGCTCCGCGTCCAGCTCGGCGACCAGATCGTCGCCGGCGCACGGCGAGAACGCGCGCGCGATGCCGCGGACGTCGACGCCGACGTCGAGCTGGAGCGGCGCGCCCTTGCGCGCGTCGCCCCAGCCGGTCGGCACCGCGGTCAGGAGCGCGCGCAGCCCGTC
>JAIOII010001618.1 GCA_019912685.1 Kofleriaceae bacterium | reverse complement strand
TCGCGTCGATCGCGAGCGCGGCGCGGTAGGCGGACAGCGCGCGCCCCGGCTCGCCGAGGTGCGTGCCGAGCGCCTCGCCGAGCTTGTTGAGCCGCCGCGTCGTGCGCGCGACGTCCTTGCCGCTCGCGCGCTCGAGGAGCTCCGCGAGCTCGCTCCAGCGCGAGACCTCCGAGAGGAGCTCGGTCAGCGCGCCGACGGTCTCGGCGTCGTCGCCGAACGCCTGCTGCACGCGCTGCCACGCGGCGATCGCCTTCTCGGCGTCCTTGATCTCGTCGCGGTAGACGACCGCGATGCGCGTGAGGTCGGTGCGCCGCTGCGCGTTCGAGACCTTCTTCTGCGCGCGCATGTCGAGCGCGGCGACCAGCTCGGGCCAGCGCTGCGACGCCTCGAGCAGGAGGATCGACGAGTCGATCGCGGCGAGGTCGTCGGGATCGCGCTCGACGCGCTGGCGCCAGAGCCCGAGCGCCTTGTCGGTCTCGCCGAGCGTCTCGGCCAGGCGCGCGGCCTCCCCGATGACGGCCTTGCGCGTGGCCTCGGCCGGCTCGAGCGCGGCGAGGCGCTCGAGGATCGCGAACCGCTCGCGCGGGCGATCGACGCGCATGTACAGGTCGGAGAGCCGCCGGCACACCGGCAGCTGCTCCTTGTCGCCGGCGCCCGGCAGCTCGAGCGCGCGCTGGTAGAGCTCGATCGCGCCGGTGGCGTCGTCGAGCAGATCGAGCCGGGTCCGCGCGGCCTCCGACAGGAGCTCGACCTTGCGCGCCGGCATGATCGCGTGCTCGGCGGCGGCGGCGACGCCCTCGGCGTAGCGCGCGTAGTTGTTCGAGCGCTGCGCGAGCTGGCGCAGCTTCTCCTGCGTGACCGACGACTCGGGCGACAGCGCGAGCAGCTCGGCGTAGTGGTCCATCGCGGCGCGGTCGTCGTCGAGCTCGGCGAGGCGGGCGCCCGCCTCCTCGCGCAGCGCCTTGCGCGTGTCGGGGAACAGCTCGATCACGCGCTCGAGGATGCGGATCACCTCGCGCGGGCGGCTGGTCGCGTCGTAGTGCGCGCGCAGGACGTCGAGCGCGGCCTCGCGGTCCTTCTCCTGCGTGTGCTGCGCCTCGATGATGCGCTCGAGGAGCCCGGTCGCCTCCTTGTCGTCCTCGGCGACCGCGAGCAGCGGGCGCACCGCGGCCAGGGCCTTGCCGGAGTCCTTGAGGTTGTCGAGGTAGCAGGCGGCGATGCGCGCGCGGCTCTTCTCGCGGTCGGTCTTGCTCTGGCGATCGAGCCGGCCCTCCCACAGGGCGATGAGATCGGCCCAGCGCTCGTAGCGCTCGAGCAGGCGCTCGAGCGACGTGCCGAGCTGCGCGTCGTCGGCGGTGAGCGGGAGCAGCCGCTGCAGGTAGCCGATCGCCTTCTCGGGCTGGTTGGCGACGTCCTTCGCGATCTGCGCCGCCTCGCGCAGCAGCTTGATGCGGCGCCCCTGATCCTTCACCGCATCGAGCGCGCGGTCGTAGAGCCGCAGGAGGTCGGCCCAGCGCTCGCTCTGCGTGTAGAGCACCGAGAGGCGGCCGAGCGCCGACTCCGACTGCGGCGCGAGGTCGAGGACCTTGCCGAGGATGCCCTCGGCGACCTTGGGTTCGTCGCCAAACCACTCGTCGCAGAACGCGCCGGCGCGCTCGCCGATCATCTCGACGACCTGCGGGTCGAGCCCCTTCTTCAGGATCTCTTTGTAAAGCGCCACGACCTCGTCGGGTTCGTCGTGCTCGCGCGCGAGCTCCTCGAGCTCGTCCCAGGCAGCGGTCGAATGGGGCGCGCTCCTGACGTTGGCGGCAGCGGTCTCGACGTCGCTCTTCGCGCTCTTGGCGTTCTTCTTGGCCATGATCCCTCGTGAGGTACTCGAACCCGTCGGCCAGCACCTCCCCGTCGAGGTGCGAGCGCGGGCGAACCCCTGCGATACGCGGCCATCGTATCATCCCGACCGCGAGACAAGCTCCCTTGCCTGCACAGATCCTGTTCGAGGACGACGAGCTCGTGGCGGTCGACAAGCCGTCCGGCATCGCCGTGATCCCCGAGCGTGACGGCGTGGCGCAGGCGTCCCTGCGTCACCAGCTCGAGGCCGCGCGCGGCGAGCCCTTGTGGGTGGTCCACCGCATCGACAAGGATACCTCCGGGGTCGTGGTGCTCGCCCGTTCAGCGGCCGCGCACCGCTGGCTCAACGACGCGTTCGCCGAGCGGCGCGTTCGCAAGCGGTACCTGGCCTTCGCGGCCGGCGACCTGCCGGGCGAGCGCACCGTCGACGTCGCGCTCGTCGAGGCGCGCCGGGGGAAGGCCCGCCCCGCCGGCCCCGGCGAGCGCGGCAAGCCATCTGTCACGGATCTCACGAGCCTGGCCCGGTGGTCGCGCGGCGCCGACGCCGTCACCCTGGTCGAGGCGCGGCCGCGGACCGGCCGCCATCATCAGATCCGCGTCCACCTGCGCAGCCTCGAGGCCCCGATCCTCGGCGATCCTCTGTACGGCAAGCGAACCCTGCGCGGCATGCTCGACGGCGCCCCCTGCGCACGGCTTGCGCTCCACGCCGCGGGCCTCGCGCTCACGCGCCCCGATGGCCGCGAGCTCGCGCTCGAATCACCCTTGCCCGCCGACATGTCGGCGTTGCGCGCCTGGCTCGACGCGACCTGGACGCCCCTCGGCCCGTGACGTCACCAGGCGCCGGCGAGGGCGAGGCCGGCGGCGCGGTCGGTGACGACGGGTGTGAGGAGGAGATCGAGGTCGCGGTTGTGGCGCCGGACCGCGCGCGGCAGCGTGAACAGGTCCCAGAGGATGCCGGTCTCCATCACGCCCGCGGCGAGGATGAGGCCGCCGATCGTGACGACGGGGCTCTCGAGGTGCGGATCGCGCAGCGCGAGGAAGACGGTCGCGGTCGTCGCGGCGCCGCGGAGGACGAGGCCGGTGGTGACGCCCTCGCCCGCGTACCAGTGACCGGTGGACGGGCCGAGCACCAGGCCGGCGAGGCCGATCATGCCGGTGGTGCCGGCGCACGCGTCGGACTTGCAGCTCTCGCCCAGCGCGGCGACCGCGAGCGGCCCCGAGGTCGCGGCGAGGGTGACGAGCACGGCGGTCGACAGGCGCTTGGGCGTTCGCGATCGCGTGGGCGTCTCGCCCGGCGCGTCGGCGTGGGCGGCGCTCGCGCTCGAGAGGAGGAGGACGGCGGCGGTGAGCGCGGCGGCGAGCCGGTTCATGCGCTCACGGTAGCGGCGCGCGGCGCGCGGGGGTGGCCTCGCGTCATCACCGCGGATCACAGACCGCGACTGACAGGCTGCGGCGTCAGGAGCGCTGGACGTAGTCGACGAGCTCCTCGATCGTGCGCTGCTGATCGCGGACCGTCCAGCGCGTGAGGTCGCCGGCCGAGATCATGCCGAGCAGGCGGCCGCCGGCCATGACCGGGAGATGCCGGCAGCGCTTCTCGGTGATGACGGACATCGCCTCCTTCACCGTGGTCTCGGGTCCGATCGAGATCACCGAACGCGTCATCACCTCGCCCACCGGCGTGCGACCGGGATCGCGTCCCTTGCCGATGACGCGGGTGAGCACGTCGCGCTCGGTGAAGATGCCGAGCGAGCGCTCGCCGTCCATGACCAGGAGCGCGCCGATGTTGCGGCGGTTCATCTGCTCCACGGCCGCGACGACCGAGGCGTCCGCCGTCGTCACCTCGACGTCGCTACCCTTCATCTCCAGGATCTTGGCGACCGCGATGTCCATGGAAACCTCCTCGCCTGGAAGTCTCCCACCGGCTTCGTGATTGCCAAGCGAGCGGTTCCGCTCAGCGCTCGAAGCGCAGGGTGAGCACCCACGCCTCCCAGCGGCGCTGGAACGCGGCCATGTCGCGCTCGCCCAGGGCGGCTACGAGCGTGTCGTAGCCGGTCGGGTCGGTCGCGCGCGCGGCGCGGAACGCGCGGTAGAAGTCGCGGAGCTTGCCCTCCTCCTGCAGGTAATAGAGGAGGTAGCGGGCCTGGGCGTAGTTGGTGCCGCGATCCCTCACGTAGAAGTCGTGATCGCTCGTCCTCGTGAGCGCGCGGAACGACGGGACGGTGCGCGCGCGGATCGCGTCCTGGAGCCCGGCGAGGCGCCAGTTGGTCTCGCCGACGATGTGGCCGCCGCGCTCGGAGCTCTGCTCGAACAGCGAGCCGAGGCCCTCGTTGAGCCACGCCGGCGCCTCGGGGAAGTCGGCCTCGACGTACGGGTGCACGATCTCGTGGACGAGCGTGCCGCCGCCCGTCGCGATGTTCATGAACAGGCCGCCGTGCTCGCTCGAGTAGAAGCCGTACGGCGTCGACGGTGCGCTGCCGGTCAGCGCGCGCACGCCGCGCTCGTACGAGCGCGCGTTGCCGAAGAGGTAGATGTCGAGGATGCGCGTCGGACGGCGCGCGAAGAAGTCGCGCTCGAGGTGCTCGACCGCCCAGCGGACGGTGCGCGCGCGCCGCGCGAGCGCGTCGGCGCCGTCGTCGCCGACGACGACGAACGGCTCCTCGATCCGGATCTCGAGGTCGTCGTGGTCCGCGGCGGCGAGGCGCTCGCGCAAGGCCGCGATGTGCGCGTCGTAGGCGCGCTGGCGCGCGGCCACCT
>JAIOII010001617.1 GCA_019912685.1 Kofleriaceae bacterium | reverse complement strand
AGCGTCTGCCCTCGGCGGACGCGCTCGCCCTCGTGGACGAAGATCTCCGCGATCCACCCGGCCTCGGGCGGCGCGAGCGCCACCTCGCCATCCCAGGGCTCGCCGATGCCCGGCGCGGCGACGCGGTCGGGCCCGCCGCCGGCGACGAGCTCCGATCCGGACGGCGCCTCGTGGGTCGCGCCGCTGCTCCCGTGCAGGCCGCAGCCCGCGAGCGTGACGCTCGCGACGATCATCCAGGCGGTCTTCATGACGCGCTCCTCTCCGGTGATAGCGAGCGCTCGCGGGCGCGGCCGTCCTCGACGACGACGAGGCGGTCGGCGATGCGCAGCACGCGCTCGTCGTGGGTGACCACGACCACGGCGCGGTCGCGGGTGCGGGCGAGGGCTCGCAGGGTGTCGAGCACGCCGCGCCCGGTGGCGCCGTCGAGCGACGCGGTCGGCTCGTCGCACAGGAGCACGCCCGCGTCGGTGACGAGCGCGCGCGCGATCGCGACGCGCTGCTGCTGCCCGCCCGACATCGACCGGGCCTTGGCATGGAGCTTGTCGCCCATGCCGACGAGCTCGAGCGCCGCGCGCGCGACGGCGTCGCCCTCGCGTGAGCGGGTGCCACGCAGCACCAGCGGGACGCTCGCGTTCTGCATCGCGGTGAGGCCGGCGAGCAGGTTGAACTGCTGGAACACGAACCCGACGTGGTCGCGACGCAGCCGCGCGAGCTCGTCGGCGCTCGCGCCGGCGACGCTGCGCCCGCTCACGAGCACCTGCCCCTCCGTCGGCGTGAGGACGAGGCCGAGCAACGAGAGCAAGGTCGTCTTGCCGCTGCCCGACGGGCCCATGATCACCAGGACCTCGCCGCGGTAGATCGTGAGGTCGGTCGGATGAAGCGCGCGGAAGGCGAGCGCGCCGGCGCCGAACACCTTGCCGATGCCCCGGCCCTCGAGTGCGATTGCTTTCGTCATGATCAGCTCCTGAACACCATCGCGGGGTCGAGCGACAGCACGCGCCGGATGGCGAGCAGCGAGGCCGCCGTGCAGGACACGAGCGTCGCGAGCGCCACGCCGGCGAGCATCGCCGGCGTGATCCTCATCGGTAGCTCCGGGAAGGCGTGGCGCACCAGGAAGAACGCGGCGCCGCCGAGCGCGATGCCGGCGAGCGCGAACGACCACGCCTGCGCGAGCAGGAGAGCGATCAGGTCCCGACGGCGCGCGCCGATCGCCTTGAGCATCCCGTAGTCGCGCGTGCGATCGACGACCGTCGAGTAGAGGGTGACCGCGACGATCGCCGCGCCGATCAAGGCGGCGATCAGGGTGCCCATCCCGAACACGACTCCGACCGGGCTGCGCACGAGGAAGTAGCGGATCTCGGCGTCGCGCAGCTCGCGGCGCGTGAAGATCGTCGCGTGGGGAATGCGTGCGGCGAGCCGGGCCTTGACCACGGCGGGGTGCGCCCCCGGCGCCAGGCCAACCGCGACGAACGTGACCCGATCCTCGAGGATGCGCGTCAGGGCGCGGGCGTCGTCGAGGTTCGCGTACAGGTAGTAGTACGGGCTGTGGGGATCCATGTCCCGGAAAAAGCCCGCAACGAACACGGCGCGGCCGTCGATCTCGATGCGGTCCCCGACGCGGGCGCCGCCAAACGTGTCGCGGTCCCCCGCGTTCATCAGGATGCGACCACTGCCGCGCAGGGACATCGGCGTCGTCCCTGCGGCGAGCGTGCGTGGCAACCCGGCGTAGCGCGGCGCCTCCACGCCCGTCACCTTGACGAGCTCGCGGACGCCGTCCGGTCGCGTGACCCAGCCGACCCCCTGGACGACCGGCGCCGCCCAGGCCACGCCCGGCGTGCCGGCGGCGGCGCCCACACGGCTCGCGGGTAACGTGCCCGTCGCGTCCGTGCTCTCCGTGCCCGCGGACGCCACCCAGAGATCGGGATCGGTCTGGTCCGCGAACGCGCTGACGCGCGCCAGGATGCCGAGCAGGAGCGACGCCTGCTGCAGCATCAGGAAGACGGAGACCGTGACGCCGATCAGCGTCCCGAGGCTCTTCATCGGCGCGTCCGCGATCATGCGGAGCGACAACCCGATCACGCGCATCGCCGCGCGCCTCCGGACTGGACAGAACGTTTGTTAATGGACATGGTGTCCATCAATAGACATGACGCCCATGGATCCAAACGACACCGCGTCCGCGACCGTCCGGCTCTGGACACGCGCCGCCGATCCGTCCAGGTACGCGCCGTGACCGCCGGCACCTCGGCTCCCGATCGGCGGGTCCGGCGCACGCTCGACGCGCTGCGCGCCGCGCTCGTCGCGCTGATGACCGAGAAGGACTGGGACGAGATCAGCGTCCAGGACATCTGCGACCGGGCGAACGTCGGACGCTCGACCTTCTACACGCACTTCGACGACAAGGGCGCGCTCTTGCTCGCGGGCTTCGAGGACCTGCGCCGGCAGCTGCGGGCGCATCGCGGGAAAGAGCGCGGGCAGCGGCTCGGCTGGGCGCGCGGGCTCATCGACCACGCGTACGAGCAGCGCGACCTGTTCCGGGCCTTGCTCGGCAAGCGCAGCGGCCACCTCGTGACCCGGCGGTTTCGCCGGCTGATCGCCGAGCTGATCAAGCAGGACCTGGCCCGACCACGCGACGAGCGCATCCACGCCGACGCCGTCGTCCACTACGTCGCGGGCGCGTTCCTCGAGCTCTTGACCTGGTGGATCGACGCGCGCAGCCCGCTGGGGCCGGATGACATCGAGCACACGTTCCGGCGCATGACCGAGCCCGCGCTCGCCGCCGTCCTCTGAAGTGCCGGTGGGCGTGTAAGGTTTGCGTCGCGTCGGGCCGGCGTCGACCGGTACGCCGATGGAACCACGGCGACGCGACGTTACACGGGGCGATGCGTGCCCTCGTCTTGCCCCTGGCATCTCTCCTGGCGTGTGGCGGCCCGGCCGTGGTCGCCGCGCCATCGCTCGCGCGCGTGAGCTGGATGGATCGCGCGTACGCGCTGTTCGAGCGCTCGTTCACGTTCCAGCGCGGCCGCTACGCCGACTCCGAGCGCGTGCTGACGCTCGCAGCGCCGCTCTACCTCGACGTCACCGGCGACGGCGCCGTCGATGCGCTCGTGCCTCTCCAGATCGACGAGGCGGAGACGGCGACCGAACAGGGCAACCCGCGCTTCCACACGTTCCTCGTCCACACCGTCGTCGATGGGGCGGTCGTCCACCTCGGCGAGCTCCCGCTCATGACCTGCGGTCCCCTGCGCGCCGAGCTGGAAGACGGATGGCTTCGCATCACCTCGACCCGGC
>JAIOII010000166.1 GCA_019912685.1 Kofleriaceae bacterium | reverse complement strand
GGCCTCGGCCTTGTGCCGCGCCAGCTCCTCCTCGAGCCGCCGGTTCTCGCGCTCGAGGGCCGCGGCCCGGGCGAGCTGCGCGTCACGGTCGTCGCGAAAGGCCACGGCCGATTCTACGCGCGACGCGCGCTGCGTAGCAGCGGAACGTAGCGGCAGACGTCAGCGCCGCGTCGGGGCGCAGGCGCGGCCGTAGATCGTGCTCGACGACGAGCTCGCGACCAGCTTGCACGTGTAGCCGACGCCGCAGCCGGCGTTCGCCACGCAGGCCGCCGTGCACGTCCGGCCCGTGCTGGCCGTGCCGACGCACAGGTTGCCCGGACCGCCGCAGTCCGCGTTCACGCGGCAGCGCTTGCCGAAGTCGGCGACGCGCGCCCACGGCACCACCGTCGGGTTGTCGTCGATGCCGTGCATCCCGTACATCGTCGTGAAGCCCCACGACTCGCCGTCGAGCTTGGTCAGCAGCGTCGACACCGGCTGCGGGCGGAGGCGCTGGAGGCTGTCGCGCGCGAGCAAGGCCGCGATGAAGTTCTGCACCGCCGCCGGCGACGACGCGTCGGAGAACGACGTCGTCGTGATCACGTCGACGTTCTTGCCCAGCTTGTTCGGGTTCTCCTTGAACGCCGTGCCGATCTGGTACGTGTCGCAGCCCTCGGCGAGCACCACCTGGTACCGATCCGACGGCATCGGCGCCGCACGCATGTCGTCGTCGTCGAGGTCACCCTCCGCCGTCTTCTTCCAGTTGGCGAGCGCGAAGCCGTAGAACGGGCCCGAGTGGCCGCTGTAGATGATGACGTCGCGCCGGGCGAGCGACTCCATCGCGAGCCCCTCGAGCACGCGCCCGCCCTCGTCGGTGTCGGGGTCGGTCGCCGTGCCCGGCTTGCCGAAGTACATCCGCACCTCGACCGTCACCGACCTGCCGTCGGCCTTCACCGTCCTGGTGAACGGGCCCGTCGTGGGGGTCAGCTGGTCCCAGCTCGCGACCGGCGCGCGGAAGCCCTGGTTCTTCAGCCAGGTGAAGAACTGCTTCGAGTGCTTGAGGTGGTACTCGGAGTGGTAGTCCCAGCCGAAGTACACGTCCATGTCGAGCTTGCCGTCGGCGGTGAGCCGCGCGAGGTCGAAGAAGCCATCGGTCGACGGGCGCTCGCGCGTGATCGAGAACGTGATCGGCTCCTTCTTGTCGGCCGCCACGTTGGCCGGGTTCCACGGCGACCACGGCGCGTTCCGGTACCACTCCGCGTTGGTCTCGAGCTGCGCGAGCTCCTCGTTGGTCGGCCGGCCGATCTCGAGGTCGAAGACGTGCTTGCCGCCGACCAGGCGCGTCGGCAGCTTGCTCATCAGGTTCTTCCCGCCCGCCGCGATCTGGCGGAAGGTGAAGTCGAACGTCACCTTGTCGGCGCGCTCGGTGATCGCCAGGTCCTCGTACGCGCCCGCCTTGGCCATGCCGCCGAACCCGCCGAAGCTCGCGTTGGGATCGTCGTGCTCCTTGTCGACCAGGTACTGCGTGATGAACCACGCGATCGCGATCTGCTTGAGGCCGACGAGCTGCGTCGCCGCCTCGAGCCGCTCCGCCGCCGGCCGGTCCGCCATCGACGCGTCGAGCACGACCGTGCTCTTGCCCTCGAGCAGGTACTCCTGCGCCGACAGGCTGTAGAAGTCGTCGGCCTTGCTGTCGTCGACGAAGATGCTGTCCTCGGGATCCTCGACGCCCTCGTCCGGCACCTCGGCGCAGCCGCTGAGGCCGATGGAGAGGCAGGCGCCGATGGCGACGAGCAGGCTGCCGGAGACGACGTGGGAGGTGCCGAAGCGCATGGCGCCGGGAACAGCAACCGCCATGCCCGGCGCGCCCCCAGTGACGACGCCCGGTTAGCGCGCGGTGGCTGATCGACCAGCCGGCAGCCGCCGTGGTACGACGGGGCCGTGAGGCCTCGCGCCCTCCTCGCCGTCGTGGCCGCCGGCGCCTGCGGTGGCAGCGGCGGGGGCGCGGCGCGAACGGTGGTGCGGCCGCCGATCGCCAACATCCCTGGCCCCGAGCCGGTCGCGACCGAGCCCGGTGCGTGCGCCGATCCGATCGCCGGCACGTGGCGCGCGCGCGTGTTCCGCGCCGAGGTCGGCAAGCTCGACGAGGTCACGCTCACGCTCGCGCGCGTGGGCATGACCGAGCTGCGCGGGCAGATCGTGGTCGAGACCTGGGACGCCGCGGGTCGCGACGAGGAGCCGCCGACGTGTCCCGACGGCGCGCCGGCGATCGGC
>JAIOII010000165.1 GCA_019912685.1 Kofleriaceae bacterium | reverse complement strand
TCGTCGCGGAGGGCGACGTCCCGTGCGACGGCTCCGCGCGCGTGCTCGGCCCCGGGCTGACCCACGAGCGGTGGCGCGTCGACGCGGCGCCCGTGATCGCGGTGACGCCGTGCCTCGATCTCGTGCGCGCGGATCTGCGCCATCACCGCCTGCGCGTGGTGACGTCGTCGCGCGACGGCGAGGCGCGGCCGGCGACCCGCTGGGTCGAGGACCTGGGGCTGGTCGCCGCGGTGAACGCCGGCATGTTCCACGAGGGCGGCACGTCGGTCGGCCTGCTCGTCGACGGCGAGCACGTGAACCAGGCGCGCGACAACGCCAAGCTCGGCGGCTACCTCGCGTTCGGCCCGCGCGATCCGGCGGCGGCGCCGGTCGTGGTCGCCGGCAAGGTGTGCGCCGGCTTCGACCTCGACGCGCTGCGCGCCGCGTATCGCTCGGTGACGCAGAGCTACCGCCTGCTCGACTGCGACGGCGGCGCGATCGCGTGGGCGGATGCCAAGCACTACTCGGCGGCGGCGATCGGCGTCGACCGGGACGGCAAGCTCGTGCTGGTGCACGTGCGCGCGCCCTTCCTCATGCGCGAGGTCTCCGCCGCCCTCGCCCGCCCCGAGCTGCGGCTCGCGGGCGCGCTCTTCGTCGAGGGCGGCCCCGAGGCGACGGTCGTCGTCGACGGCGCCCAGGGCGACCTGATGCTCGTCGGCAGCTACGAGACCGGCTTCGTCGAGAACGACGACAACGTCCAGCCGTGGACCTTGCCCAACCTCGTCACGCTGGAGGCGCGTCGGGCCGGTCGGGAATGAGCACCCACTCGACCATCTGGTCGCCCTTGCACATGGCGACGCCGATCTTGCCCGGCGCGGTCGCGCCGCCGGTCGACTCGATGTACGCGCGGATGCGCAGCCGCAGATCGATCGGCGGCTCGTCGAGCCGCTCGAGCCGGACCCAGTGACCGGGCCGGCCGGCCGGAGCCTCGGCGGACACGACGCCGAGCCAGCGCCCGACGGGCAAGCGGCGCAGCCGCAAGAGCTTCACCGCGACGACGAGGAACGGGATGGCCCAGATCGCGCTCGCCGCGAAGCTGACGATGATGACCACCGCGCCGGCGTCGGCGGGCGTGGCCAGCACGAACGGGATCACGAACGCGATCGGCAAGAGATAGAGGAGCCCGAGCACGAGGGCCGGCACGGTGTAGTCGGCCGGCTCGCGTCCCATCGCCTCACGGTACGCGGGATGTTCCTTGGCTCGCTCCAGGCGCGCGCCCACGTCGTCGGTCATGCCCACCTCCTCGTCCCTCCGACTATCGTCATGAATCGGGCGCGTGCAAGGGTTGCGTGAGGTGCGGCGCGACCAGGCGCTGCGAGAGCGACCAGAGGCGGTCCTGCGCGGCGCGATCGAGGGCGGCGGGCGCGGGCTTCCGCTCGTCCAGGCGGTGGAAGTAGCGGCCGGTCACGGTGGCGAGCGCGGGCGCGAGCGCGAGGTGGAGCGACGGGCGCGCGCCGTCGGCGGGCGTGAGGCGTTGCCCCTGGTCCCACCTGCCGGGCGGCTGGTGGCGCAGGAGGCCGGTCGCGACGACGCCGGGGTGGCAGGCGTTGGCGGTGACGCCCGTGCCGGCGAGGCGGCGCGCGAGCGCGAGCGTCCACATCACGTTGGCGAGCTTCGACTGCGCGTAGGCGTCGGCGCCGTCGTAGCGGCGCTCGAGCTGGACATCGTCCCAGCGGATCGCGCCGCGCGCGTGCAGGCCCGACGAGACCACGACGATGCGCGCCGCGGCGGTGGCGACGAGGCGCTCGCGCAGGAGCTCGACGAGGAGGAAGTGCGCGAGGTGGTTCACGCCGAACGCGAGCTCGAAGCCGTCGGCCGTCTTGCGCCTCGGCCCGGGCCACACCGCGGCGTTGCACACGACGACGTCGATGCGTGGCAGCTCGGCGAGCGCGCGCGCCGCGAAGCTCTTCACCGACGACAGCCGCGCGAGGTCGAGCGTCCACGCCTCGCCGGCGGTCGCCTTCTTCACGTCGCGGCAGCCGGCGACGACGCGCATCCCGGCCCGCGCGAGCCCGCGCACCGTCTCGAGGCCGATGCCGCCGGCGCCGCCGGTGACGATCGCGACGAGCGGATCGAGGCGCTTCACAACAACGGCGCGCCGGTGAGGGCGGCGACCCGCGCGCGCTCGACGCCGGGCGCCAGCTCGACGACGCGGAAGCCCTCCCCCACCGGATCGAACACGCCGAGCTCGGTGATGACGCGCGCGACGACGCCGGTCGCGGTGAGCGGGTACGTGCACGCGCGGACGAGCTTGTGCTCGCCCTCCTTGGTCGCGTGCTGCATGAGCGCGACGACGCGCCGGCAGCCCGTCGCGAGATCCATCGCGCCGCCGATGCCCATCACGCGCCCGCCGGGCACGGCCCAGTTGGCGAGGTCGCCCGTCGCCGAGACCTGCATCGCGCCGAGGATCGCGAGATCGACGTGACCGCCGCGGATCATCGCGAACGACATCGCCGAGTCGAACGTCGAGCCGCCGGGGAGGACCGTGACCGTCTGCTTCCCGGCGTTGATGATCTGCGGGTGCTCCTCGCCCTCGAGCGGGAACGGGCCCATGCCGAGGAGCCCGTTCTCGGAGTGCAGGTAGGCGTGGCCCTCGGGCAGGTAGTCGGCGCAGAGCGTCGGCAGCCCGATGCCGAGGTTGACGATCGAGCCGGCGGGGATCTCGGCGGCGGCGCGCCGCGCCATGTCCCCCTTGGAGAAGCTCACGCCGCACCTCCTCCGCGCTTGCGCACGGTGCGGAACTCGATCGGATCCTCGTGCTCGCGCACCTCGACGATGCGGTGGACGTAGATGCCGGGCAGGTGCACGTCGTCGGGATCGATCGCGCCGACGTCCACGAGCTCGTCGGCCTCGACCACCGTCGTCCGGGCCGCGGTCGCCATCACCGGCGAGAAGTTCCGCGCCGTGCGGAAGAAGCGCACGTTGCCGAAGCGATCGACCTTGCGCGCGCGGACGAGCGCGAAGTCCGCCGGCAGCGCGCGCTCCATGATGTAGCGGCGCCCGTCGATCTCCTTCACCTCCTTGCCCTCCTCGACCACGGTGCCGACGCCCGTCGGGGTGTAGAACGCGGGGATGCCCGCGCCCGCCGCGCGCATGCGCTCGACGAGCGTGCCCTGAGGGTTGACCTCGATCTGGATCGTACCCGCCGCCATGCGCGAGTGCAGATCCTCGTTGGTGCCGAGGTAGCTGCACACGACCTTCTTGACGATGCCGGCCCTGAGCCAGGTTGCCAGGCCCTTGCCGATCGCGCCGGCGTTGTTCGAGACCAGCGTCAGGTCGCGCACGCCGCGCGCGACGACCCCGGCGATGAGGGCCTCGGCGTTGCCGCACAGGCCGAAGCCGCCGACCATGACGGTCATGCCGTCCTCGAGCCCGTCGAGCGCGGCGGCGACCGAGTCGCGCACCTTGTGATGATGTCGTCCCTGCACGTTCAGGCTCCTCCGAAGGCGGCGACCGCCGCGTCGCCGGCGCCGCGGACGCCCGCGACGAGCTCGGCCTCGCCGATGCACAAGGGCGGCGAGAAGATGAACATGCCGCGCCGGCTCTCGACGTGGAGCGACAGGT
>JAIOII010001616.1 GCA_019912685.1 Kofleriaceae bacterium | reverse complement strand
TTGCGCACGCGCGCGTCGTCGGTGGGCGCGGCGTGCGCGGCGAAGACCATGTAGCGGAAGCTCGGCGGCGCGAGCTCGAGCGCCGCGAAGTTCTGCGACAGGCCGGGCGCCGTCGCCTGCTCGGGCCAGTGCTCGGGGATGAGCGCGGGCACGACGTCGAGCTCGCCGCGCTTGGCCGCCATCAGCGCCGCCGACGCGTCGGGCTCGTAGACGAGCTCGATGTCGGCGATCTTCGGTGTCGCGGTCGGGTGCTCGTCCCAGCGCGTCAGGTGGATGACGCCGTCGGCCTGCGAGGTCACGCGATAGGGCCCGGTGCCGACGAGCTTGCCGCCGCCGGACAGGTCGTCCTTGTACGTCGCGTACGAGATCATCGGGATCTCGGCGAGCGCGCGCAGCACCCAGCCGTCGGGGCGCGACAGCCGGATCCGCAGGCTCCGCGAGGTCACCATCTCGACCGCGGTGACCGCGGCGAGCGCGCCGCGCAGGTGATCGACGCGCTTGCCCGGATCGCGCACCGTGTCGAGCGTGAACTGGACGTCGACGGCGGTGAGCGGCCGGCCGTCGTGGAAGCGCGCGGCGGGGTCGAGCTCGAGGATGATCTCCGAGCCGCCGCCCTGGATGCGCCACGAGCGCGCGAGCCCGGGCAGGTACCGTCCGGGACCGGCGCCGGTGCCACCCTCGGGCGGCGCGTACCGGATCAGCGGCTCGAAGACCGTCCCCAGGATCGCGCGCCGCGTCCACTGCGACGGCCCGAGGAGCGGATGTAGGCTCTTCGGCTCCGCATCCATGTGGATGCGCAGGGTGTGGCTGCGCCGGGCGCGCACCGCCAGGTCGTCCTCCTCGCGGACGAGCGCGGCCGAGCGCGGGACGACGTCGGCGATCGCCATCGGATCCGGGGCATGACGCCACGGTTTGACGCGGGCCGGCGCCCCGTCGCAGGCGGCGGCGAGAACGGCTGTCAGCACGAGCGCGCCGGCCGCCAGTTGAGGGGCCGGGAGCGCCGTGTTATCACCGCGCCATGAGGAAGCGCTCGGGGTCCGTCGCATCTCTCTCGCTCGTCGTTGGCGCGTGCATCCTGCCAGCCACCCTCGGGGGCTGCAAGGACAAGCAACTGAAGGGTGCGCAGGCGGAAGTCCAGCCGCACAAGATCAAGGTGACGATGCCGACGGTGCCTTCGTTCGAGGTGCCGAAGCCGCACCCCGACGGCTCGCACACCGTCAAGGAGATGCGGGTCCAGGGCAACCGCTACATCAAGGAGACGCTGTCGATCAAGGGCTACATCGTGTGGCAGTACGACTGCGCCACCGCGATCCGCCAGCCCGACGAGGACGACGCCGCGGTCGCCAAGCGCATCGAGGAGAACCCGACGCTCTGCCGCCGCCCGGCGTTCTACCTGGGCGACACGCCGGACACGCCCGTCGAGCGCGCGGTGTGGGTCGTGGAAGTCCCGCGCGAGATGACGAAGCAGGAGAAGAAGAACCTGCCCAAGGAGATGGTCGACACCTGGCCGGCGGTGCCGCCGTACAAGGTCGGCGACGAGGTGGTGGCGACGGGCCAGTGGATGCACGCGTCGCCGCACGGCGAGAGCAACACCGACGGCCTCCTGGTCTACCAGTCGTTCAACAACATCACCCAGAACTGGCAGTCGCCGGCGCCGATCGAGCTGGCGGAGCCGTCGATCCGTCCGCCCGCGCACTGACGCTTGCGTGCCGCGCGCCGCGCCCGCGGCGCGCGCGGCACCCGGCTCAGTGGCAGGCCTTGCAGGACTCCTCCTCGTCGCCGCTCCAGGGGTCGAGCGGCGTCGGGTCGTACGTGTTGATCTTCATGTGCGTCATCGCGGCGTCGTCGTCGTGACAGCCGCTGCACGGCAGCCGGCTCGGCTCGGTGGCCCAGGTGCCGCTGGTCTCGCCGTCGGTGTGGCAGCTCTGGCAGTTGCGCACGTCCTGCGGCAGCGTGATGTCCCAGTTGCGTCCGGCGATCGGGTCACCGCCCGAGTAATCGACGGTGCGCAGCGGGTACGTGAGGCTCGAGCCGTAGTGGATCGCGTGCACGCGCCTCGAGATCGGCTTCGAGCCCGTCCAGTTGCCATTGCCGGAGGTATCGATCGCCGCCTGCGGCTGGTAGTCGTGGCACGCGATGCACTGGTCGATCGCGGTGTCGTCGAAGATCTTGTAGTGGCGCGAGTAGTCGAGCACGAAGCCCTTGCCCTGCAGGTTCTGGTGGCACGAGTTGCAGTTGTCGGCGATCGGCTTCTCCTCGGTCGCGGTCTTCACGTTGAAGCGCACCTTCTTCACCGACGGCGTCTTGTAGTCGGTCGCGCTCACCCGGCCGAGCTGGCCGATCTCGAGGTTGATGACGTACGTGCCCGGCGCGAGGTCGGTGACCGGATCGAGCGCGTACTCGATGCGATCGACGAAGCGCGTGACCTTGGGATCCGTCGTGCTCGTGAGCTGGTTCGACGCCGTCGAGCCGGTCGGCATCTTCACCGCCGTGTCGCCGCCGAAGACCGCGTCGTTCACCGCGCCGTTCTGGAGCTGCAGACCGAAGACCGGCCCCTTGGCGCGAGTCCGGATCGCGACGCGGCCGGCCTCGTTCCACGCGAGCGCGCGCGCCGCGAACTGCGCGTTGCCGTTCAGCCACGCGACGATCTGGTCGGTCGTCGCCGCGGCGGCGCCCGCGGGCCACGTGCCGCTCGACACCGGCACGGTGATGAGGCCGGGCTGGCGCGTGCCCCAGTCGTCGTCGAGGACCACCGCGACGCCCTGGTCGAGCTTGAGCGTCAGGCTCGCGCCCGGCGAGCTCAGGTCGAACGGGCCCGTGCCCGTGCTGAGGATCTGCGCGCGCGCGGCGGTGGTGAGGACGGGCCGCGCATGCGCGCGCGGGCCGCTGACGAAGAAGTTGCTGGTGGCGAAGCGCCCGTCGCTGTCGGGGTCGCAGTAGCGCGACGACACCGTGTGCTTGCAGCCCTGCGCCGCGCCCGACTGGATGCGGTGGTCGGCGAGCGGCGTGCCGTTGCGCTTGATCACGACCGCGACGACCGGCGCCTCGTCACCGCGGTAGTCGGTGCCGTTGGCCGGCGGCGACAGCGTGACGTCGAACGTGAACTCGGGCGTGTTGCGATCGTCGTAGAGCGGCATGTCCGGGTTGTCGCGGTCGTGGACCACGGCGAGCGGCCGGAGCCCGGTGTCGGCGGTGTGGCAGACCTTGCACGCGTTGTCGTTCGCCTGCGGGCTGTTGGCGTGATCGTCGCCGTCGGTGAAGTCGATGTCGTCGTGGCACGAGCCGCAGGCCGCGCGCGACGGCCGCTCCTTCCACGCGTTCGCGTCGGCGCCGCTGCCGTCGTGGCACGCGGTGCAGTTGTTGAGCACGGCCGGGAAGCCGACCTTCCACCACTCGTGCTTCGAGTTCTGGTTGCCCCAGATCGCGTACATGCCGTTGTCCGCCGTCGCCCACGGGTTGCCGTCGGGACCGGCGACGGTCGGCAGCTCGCCGCCCGCGTGGATCTTGTGGATCATGACGGTCATGTCGAGCGACTCGCCGCCCTGCGCGTCGACGCCGCCGCCCCCGTTGTGACAGGTGACGCAGTTCTCGACGGTGAGGCGATCGCCGCCGTGGCCGTGAAACTCGTCGCCGTGGCAGTTCCTGCAGGTCTCGGTGCGGACGATGTCGCGGGTGAGCGTGACGGTCGAGCCGTCGGGCACGAAGTCGAGGTGCGCGGTGGCCGTCGGGCCGCTGTGCCCGCCGAACATGATCGAGACGCGGTGCTTGCGGTTGCGCTCGTACGTGACCGGCTGCCCGTTCACCACCACGTTCGAGAGGTTGGTCGCGAACGTGTACGTGTACGTGCCGTCGCCGTGGTTGACGAGCGTGCCGTTGTTCTCGCGGCTGCCTTGATACGCGCGTGTCCCCGCCGGGTTGGGATAGCTGTCGCCGGAGACGGTCTCGGTCCGGTAGAGGTAGGGGATCCACTTGCTCGTCAGATCACCACCACCGGGCGGCTGGGGCTCGGGCGGCGCCAGGAAGGGCACGGGGACTAGCTTGGCGATGTTGGCGTTCACGCGGTCGAGGTTCACGACCGGGGCGCCGCCGGCCCGCTCGACGCGGAACTCGACGACCACCTGGCCGGCGGCGTCGGCGGTGGCCGACGTGATCACCGCGTCGGCGAAGAACTTGCCCTCGGCGAACTCGCCGGTCGACTGCAGGAAGTCCTCGCCGTGGAGGTCGGTGATCTCGACGTCGCCCCCGTTCTGGCCGGGCTCGCCGTCCTCGATCGTCACCCGCGTGCCGTCCTCGCACGTGATCGTCTTGGTGCCGTCGCCGTTGTCGACGATCGTGCACGAGGCACCGTCGGTGCCGTCGTTGACGATGACGGTGGTGCCGTCCTCGCACGTGATGGTGCTCGTCCCGTCGCCGTTGGAGGTGACGGTGCACGACGAGCCGTCGCTCGCCGGTGGGATGGTCACCGACGTGCCGTCGTCGCAGGCGATGGTCGTGCTGCCGTCGGCGTTCGCCGTGACGGTGCAGGAATTGCCGTCGGCCCCGTCCTCGCCCGTGCATCCGCTTGCCGCGACGAAGAGAGCAAGCGATCCAGCAATCATCAGAGACAGCGTTGCGCGCATGGTAGGCATACTCCGGCCGGAGGTTTGACCGCGACCCTCGCATCGCGCGTGCCAACGCCCCCGATAGGCGCAAGCCGCGGGGAATACGCGCACCGCGTCGAACGGTTTGCGCCAGGCTTGCGTCGGGACCTGCGCGACGCGTTCGCGTCACGCATGCCTTGCGCTGTCGCGTTCGCGACGACGCGCGGCTACTGCGCGAGCGGCGCGGTCAGCGCGGCGCAGGCAGCCGCCGGGATCTCGACGGGCAGGTGCTGATCCACGCGCACGGCGCATGCCGCGCCGCGGGCGGCGCCGACGGCGATGGTGTGGGTGCTCGGCTGGCCGCCGGGGATGGGCGGCGCGTCGATCGTGAAGGTGAGGGTGCGGCGGATCGCGCCGAGCTCGCGCGGCTCGAGCCAGGCGGCGCCGCGGAAGCCGGCGAGGAGCTCGACGAGCGCCTGGGCCGCGGGCGCCGCGGTCTTGCCGGCCGGCGCCGTGACGGTCCAGTCGCCGACGAGCTGACCGCGCGCCAGCGTCGCGGGGTGGAGCCCGGTGGCGCGGATGCCGTTGACCATCGCGGCGTCGACGACGAGGAGCGTCAGGTTGCGCAGCGGCGGCCCGAAGCGGCGGAGCGCGCCGCCGTTGCCATGGCGGAGCTCGATCGCCTGCGGCTCGTCGTCGCGGCGGACCAGGGGCAGGGCCTCGCCACGGCGCGCGTACCAGCGCCAGGTCTCGACGCTGCCGCCCGCGAGCGTGACCGTCCACGTGGCGCTGGGGGCCCCGGGCGGCAGGGCGTGGAGTCGGCCGGGTTCGGCCAGCACCTCGAAGAAGTCCTTCACGGCGTCGTCGTCGGCGTCGACGCGCTCGTCGCCGAGCGTGAGGAGCCAGCCCGCCCCGCGGCGCGCGAGGACGACCTCGCTTGCCCCGCTGCCGGCGCGGATCGAGTCGATCTCGGCAGCGCCCGCCGGCGCGAGCGCCGTCTCCGTTGCCGACGAGGTGGAGAGGACCAGGGCGGCCGCCTCGAGCTCGCGCAGGACGCGGTCGCTCACGCACCCGGTGCCGGCGCTGCCTCCCACGAGGGCATGCGACGGATGCCCGGGGCACGGCCCACGCACGACGAGCTCGTGCGGCGCGGCGCCGCCGAGCACACGCACCGTCAGGCGCGGGCGACCGAGGCGCAGGAGCGCCGCCAGGCTCGTGTCACCCGCGACGAAGACGTCGAGGACGATGGACGCGAGCGCCGCGTCGAAGGCGGCGACGGCCTCGCGGGCGACGCGCACGCTCGCGCCGTCGTCGCGGCGGCGCAGCGGGCTGCCGGCGAGCACGAGATCGATGTGGGGCGCGCCTCCGACGACGTCGAGGTTGCGGAGCCCGTGGATCTCCACGCCGGTGATCGCGACCGGCGGGAACACCTGCCGGCGGCGCAGCGACGCGAGATCGCGATCGAGCGCGGCGCCGACCCAGGCGGGCACGAGGACCGCGCGCCCGTCGACGGCGAGCCAGAGCTGACCGCTCTCGGGCACGGCCGCGCCGCGCACGACCTCGATCGGTGGATGACCTCGGCGCTCGAGGCGGACGCGCAAGGTCGACCTGTCGACGCCTGCGGTCCGGCGGGCCGCGTCGCCGTGGAG
>JAIOII010001615.1 GCA_019912685.1 Kofleriaceae bacterium | reverse complement strand
CCCTCGGGCACGAGCCCGCCCTGCTCGGCGCTCGCCAGCTTCCCGGCGCGCGCCGCCTTGGCGAGCGCGACCTCGCGATCGCGCGCGACCGCCTCGCGCATCCGCCTGGGCATCTTGGCGAGGATCTCCTCGGGGATGTCCTCGCCGGTCATCTGGGCCTGGCGCCGCACCTTGCTCAGGTTACGCATGTAGCGCCCGCCCTCGATCTCGCGCAGCGTGCGCTTCCAGTACGTGTTGTAGGCGCCGAACTTCTGCTGGAGCGTCGCGAACCGGTAGCGCAGCGCCGTGTTGCGGATGTTCATCTGCGTCAGGTCGCGCAGGCGGCGCTCGGCCTCCGTGTGCAGGTGCGCGGGCGCCTGCTTCTGGATGCCCATGAAGTACTGCTCGTACATGACCTTCACGCGGTCGACGAGCTTGTCGAGCTGATCGAGGAGCTCCTCGATCTCGGCGCCCTTCTCCTCGGCCGAGTAGGTCGACTTCAGCGCCACGTTGATGGAGCGTACCAGACGTGGTACGCGCCTCCCAAGCAAAGGCTGCGGCGGGTCGATGAGCTTCGTCTACTTCCTCCTCCTGGTCGGGGTGCTCGTGGTCATCCACGAGCTCGGGCACTTCGTCGCGGCCAAGCTCCTCGACGTCAAGGTGCTCCGCTTCTCCATCGGGTACGGCCGCCCGCTGGTGCGGGTGAAGGCGCGCGAGACCGAGTACCAGGTCGGCATCTTTCCCCTCGGCGGCTACGTCCGCATCCTCGGCGTCGAGGACGACGCCCCCGATCCGCGCGACCGCGGCCGTTCGTTCGCGACCCGCCCGCTGTGGCAGCGGCTCGTCATCATCTTCGCCGGTCCGGCGGCGAACCTCATCCTGCCGATCGCGATCTACTTCGTCTTCTTCGCCGGCCACACCGAGCTGCCGGCCGCCGTCGTCGGCGACGTCTACGAGGACTCGCCGGCGGCGCGGGCCGGCCTCGAGGCCGGCGACACCGTGCTCGCCATCGACGGCAAGGGCGTGCGCTACTGGGAGGAGCTCGAGCGCACGATCCGCCGCCGCGCCGGCAAGGAGCTGCACCTGCGGCTGCAGCGCGGGAAGAAGCAGTTCGAGAAGTACGTCGTGCCGCTCGAGGAGGTCGTGCGCAAGCGCGACGGCACGTCGGAGGTGCAGGGGCGCATCGGCATCACGCGCGCGCCGTTCCTGCCGATGGTCGGCGTGATCGACGCCGCCTCGCCGGCGGGCCGCGCCGGCCTCGTCACCGGCGATCTCATCATCAGCGTCGACGGCCGCCCCGTCGACAACTGGAGCGACATCGCGCGCCTCGGGCACGTCGCGCGCCAGTCCGACATCGTCTACTTCCGCGGCCAGCCCGTCCCCGGCGTGCCGCAGGTGCGGCTGCTCGACGCCGACATCGCGCACATGATGCCGGAGACGCGCGACACGCTGAAGCAGACGACGTACTCGGGCATCGAGAACGCCGAGATGTTCGTCGCCCACGTCGATCCGGGGACGCCGGCCGATCTCGCGGGGCTGCAGGCGGGCGACCTCATCGTCGCGCTCGACGGCCAGCCGCTCAAGCACTGGTCGATGCTCGACCAGCGGCTGCTCGCGGACCCCGACCGCACGTGGAAGCTGACGTGGCGGCGCGCCGAGGGCAAGACCATCCGCGAGCACGAGGACGTGCCGGTCACGCAGGTGTGGCGCAAGGAGAACGATCAGTACGGCCACACCGTCGACCGGCTCGTGTTCGGCGCGCGCAACGACGTCGAGCGCGGGCAGGGCAAGATGATCCCGATCGAGGGCCGCCTCGGCTACGCCGTGTCGAAGGCGGTCGAGCGCACGGGCGAGACCATCGCGCTCATGGCGGGCGGCTTCGTGCAGATCCTCGGCGGCGAATCGCCGAGCGAGAGCCTGGGCGGACCGCTCACGATGTACCGGGTGGCGTCCGTGTCGGGCGAGCAGGGCTGGGACAGCTTCCTGCTGCTGCTCGCGCTCATCAGCGTCAACCTCGGGCTCATCAACCTCCTGCCGGTGCCGGTGCTCGACGGCGGGCACGTGCTCGTGTTCGCGCTCGAGGCGGTGCGACGCAAGCCGCTCTCGGCGCAGGCGCGCGAGCGCGTGCAGCTCGCCGGCCTCGTCTTCATCGGCGTCATCACCATCCTCGCGCTGCGCAACGACCTCGCGCGCTACGTGTTCTCGTGAGCGTGCCGCCGCTGCGACTGCTCGCGCTCGATACCGCGACGCTCACCGCGAGCGCGGCGGTCGTGCGCGTCGTCCCTGGTCTCGCGCCCGAGGTGCTGGCGGAGGGCGACGCCGACACTGGCAACGCCAGCGAGCGGCTCTTGCCGCTCGTCGCGGAGCTGATGGAGCGCGCCGGCCTGCGCATGGCCGACCTCGACGCCGTCGCGGTCGGCGCGGGGCCAGGCTCGTTCACCGGTCTGCGCATCGGGCTCGCGACGGCGAAGGGCCTGGCGTTCGCCGCCGAGAAGCCGCTCTGGCTCGTGTCGTCGCTCGGCGCGCTCGCGTGGTCGATGGACGCCGCGGGCGACGCGCTGCGCGTACCGGTGCTCGACGCGCGCCGCGGCGAGCTCTTCGCCGGGTTCTTCCGCGC
>JAIOII010001614.1 GCA_019912685.1 Kofleriaceae bacterium | reverse complement strand
CCGCGCGCGACTCGCCGCCGGCGAGGTCGATGACCCAGCCCTGCTGCGAGCCGAGGCGATCGGAGCGGACGAGGACGCCGGTGCCGCCGACGGTCGCCGGCGCCGTGTCGTTCCACTCGCCGCGCGTGATCGTCTCCGGCGCCGCGCCCTCGCGCAGGCGCGCGATGTACTGGCGATCGGTGCACGTCGAGAAGACGAGCCGCTTGCCGTCGCGCGACACGTCGAGGCCGGCGCGCGGCGAGAGCCCGCCCGGCACCACGACCGGCTCGCCGCCGCCCCACGGGCGCCACATGAGCTGGTTGCCGGTGGTCGCACCCTTGCGCGTGACGTAGTAGCCACGGCCCGACGACGACGGCGCCATGCCGCCCTCGTAGTCGGTCGCGGACTCCTCGATCACGCGCACCGCGCCGTCGCGCGCGAGCTCGCCGAGGCCGGTCGCGACGCCCTCGCCGTGCGTCCACCACAGGACGGCGATGCCGAGCTCGCCGACCTCGACGACGTGGTACGCGCGGGCGCCCGCCGGCAGCTGGCCGAGCACCGTCTCCTTCACGGCGCCGTCCTTGCCGAGCTCCCAGCGCAGCACGCGCCCCGCGTCGTCACCGACGAGCAGCGCGCCGTCGCGCGTCCAGCTCGGGTAGCCGGCGATCGGCCCGAGGTCGGCCGGGATCGCCGCGCCGGCGCCGGCGTCGCCAGCCGCGCCGGCGTCGATGATCCGCAGCGTCCGCGCGCTCGTCCCCTCGTGGATGAAGGCGATCGTCGCGCCGTCGGGCGAGATCGCCGCCGCGTAGTCCCAGCCCTCGTCGCGGGTGACGCGCTCGCGCGGGCCGCCGTCGAGCGACTGGCGCAGCACCTCGTAGTCGCCCTCGACCAGGCCGTCGTAGACGATCGCCTTCGCGTCCGGGGTGAAGCGCGGGTACTCCTCGCACCCGGTCTCGAGCGTCACGCGCCGGCTCGCGGTCACCGCGATCTCCACCTTCTCGGGCGGCGGCGGCGGCGGCGGCGGCGCGGGCGGCTGCTCCGTCAGCTTCCACACCGCGATGCCGCCGAGGCCGGCGACCACGACCGCGGGGATCACGAACCACGGCCAGCGCGCCGGCGCCGGACGGACCGTCGCGGCGCGCAGCGCGGCCGCGAGCTCGGTCATGTCGGCGAAGCGCTCGGCCGGCGCCTTGGCCAGCGTCTTCGCGACGAGCTGATCGACCTTCGGCGGGATGCCACGCTCGGGCGCGGCCTTCGACGGCGGCTCGGGGTCGTCGAGCTGGATCGCCGCCATCGTCGCGAACGCGTTCTCGCGATCGAACGGGCGCTTGCCGACGAGCAGCTCGTACAGCACGACGCCGAGCGCGAACACCTCGCTGCGGACGTCGGTGTGTCCCTCGTAACACTCGGGCGCCATGTACGCCGGCGTGCCGACCATCTGGCCGGCCTGCGTGAGGTCGCTGCGCAGCGCCTTGCGATCCCAGCCCGGCTGCGAGTCCGCGGGCTGCGTCCGCGGGACGAGCGTGTCGGCGAGACTGTCGTCGGCCTCCGGCGGCGGCGCGACCGCCTGCATCTGCGACGTGCGCGAGACGACGTCGGCGCGCAGCTTCGCGAGCCCGAAGTCGAGCACCTTCACCTGGCCGCGCGCCGTCACCATCAGGTTGTCGGACTTGATGTCGCGGTGGAGGATGCCGAGGGCGTGCGCGGCGGCGAGCGCGTCGGCGACTCCCGCCACCAGCTCGAGCGCGCGCTCCCAGGTGACACCTTTCCTCGCCACCTCGGACATCGGCTCGCCGCTGACGAGCTCCATGACCAGGAACGAGCGGCCCTCGTCGTGCTCGATGTCGTAGAGCGTGACGATCCCGGGATGATTCAGCGCGCTCGCCGCCTGCGCCTCGCGCAGGAGGCGGGTCTGCCAGTCGGCGTCGCCCTCGACCTCGCGCGGCAGCATCTTGAGCGCGACCTCGCGGCCGAGGCGCTGGTCGACCGCGCGGTACACCTCGCCCATGGCACCCCGGCCCAGCTGGCCGAGGATGCGATAGTGCGAGATGTCGCCCGACACGGACGCGAAGCATAACCGCGACTGAAAACCACGACAGCGGATGGCGCCGGTCATTCGGCGCGCCGATTTCTGAACGAGTTCAAAAAATGCCCTTGACGGGACGGCTCGCTTGGCTTACGAAATGAACATGTTCAAAAGGAGCCGGCATCCATGAGCCCCGACTACCTGCCGCACGTCTACGTCACGTACGCTGCCGCGGCCCTCGTCCTGACCGTGTACCTCGCGCGCACGCTCGCGACCCACGGCGCCGTGTTCCTCGAGTCGGTCTTCGCCGACGAGCCGCGCCTCGCCACCGCCGTCAACCGCCTCCTCGTCGTCGGCTTCTACCTCGTCAACCTCGGGTGGGCGCTCCTGATGCTGCGCGCGACGTCGGCCGACAGCGTGACGGTCGCGCTCGAGACCCTCGCGCGCAAGCTCGGCGTCCTCCTCCTCGTCCTCGCCGCGATGCACTTCTTCAACCTGCTCGTCTTCCACTGGCTGCGTACGCGCGGCCCGGAGCACGACGCCGAGCGCGACCAATGAAGAAGGCCGAGGTCACGCGCCAGCACGTCCTCGACACGGCGCTGACGCTCTTCCGCGAGAAGGGCTTCGAGGCGACGACGATGCGCGACATCGCCAAGGAGGCCGGGCTCGCGCTCGGCGCCGCCTACTACCACTTCCCGTCGAAGGACGCGCTCCTCTTCGCCTTCTACGACGCGAACCAGGCGGCGACCGAGGCGCGCGCCAGCGCCTATCCCGCCGGCGAGCCGCTGCGCGCGCGCCTCGGACGCCTCTTCCACGATCGCCTTCGCGACGTCGCGCCCAATCGCGCGCTCCTCGGCGCGATCATCCCGCGCCACGCCAACCCCGCCGACCCCGTCTCCGCCTTCTCCGAGGAGAGCGCCGCCGTGCGCGCCCGGGCCGTCGCGCTCTTCGACACCGCGATCGCGCCCGAGGAGCTCCCGGACGAGACCCGCACGCTCGTCGCGCACGCGCTGTGGATGGCGCACCTCGCGGTGCTGGTCTACTTCGCCGGCGACACGAGCCCGGGGCAGAGGAAGACGCACCGCCTCGCCGACGACCTGCTCGATCTCGCCGTCCCGCTCGTCGCGCTCGCGCGCTCGCCGGCGGCCGCGCCGCTGGTCGCGCAGATCACGCAGGCAGCGAATCGAGCGCGGCGGCGAGGTCGGCGATGAGGTCTTCGGGGTCCTCGATGCCGATCGACAGGCGGATGACCGAGTCGGTGATGCCGGCCTTCGCGCGCGCCTCGGGCGTCATCGACGCGTGCGTCATCGACGCCGGGTGCGCGACGAGGCTCTCGACGCCGCCGAGGCTCTCGGCCAGCGTGAACCAGCGCAGCGTCGTCAGCATGTGGTTGACGCGCGCCGGCGTGCCGTCCTGGAGCTCGAAGCTCAGCATGCCGCCGAAGCCGTGCTGCTGCCGCCTGGCGAGCGCATGCTGCGGGTGGGTCGCCAGCCCGGGGTAGAAGACGGCGCGGATCGCCTTGTGCTCGGCCAGGAACGACGCGACCACGCGCGCGCCGGCCTCGTGCGCCTTCATGCGGAGCTGCAGCGTCTTGATGCCGCGGAGCACCAGGAAGCAGTCGTGCGGCGACTGCGACGTGCCGAGCAGGTTGTTGACGCTCGCGATGCGCTGGGCGAGCGCGACCTGGCCCTTCGCCGACACGACGATGCCGCCGACGACGTCGCTGTGGCCGTTCAGGTACTTCGTCGTCGAGTGGACGACGAGATCGGCGCCGTGGTCGAGCGGGCGCTGGAGCACCGGCGACAGGAAGGTGTTGTCGACGACCGCCATCGCGCCGCGCGCGTGCGCGATGTCCGACAGCGCGCGGATGTCCGACAGCCGCAGGAGCGGGTTGGACGGCGTCTCGATCCAGATCATCCGCGTGTTGGGCTTGAACGCCGCCTCGACCGCGGCGAGATCCGCCAGATCGAGGTACGTGACGTCGAGCCCGAGCGTGCTGCGCGCGTGCTCGAACAGGCGGAACGAGCCGCCGTAGCAGTCGATCGTCGAGATGATGTGGCTCTTCTCGGGCAGGAGGTTGAGCGCGACGAGGATCGCGCTCATCCCGGTCGCCGTCGCCGTCGCGGCCGCGCCGCCCTCGAGCATGGCGACCGCCTCCTCGAGCACGGCGCGGGTCGGGTTGCCGCTGCGCGTGTAGTCGAAGCCGGCGTTCGTGCACACGTCGCGGAACGCGAACGTGCTGCTCTGGTAGATCGGCGGCATCACCGCGCCGTACGCCGAGTCGGGCTGCACGCCGGCGTGCACGCACTGGGTCGCGATGCGCGCGCCGGGCACCATCGGCGGTCGCAACGTCCAGCCCGCCTTCGACGGCGATCCCGGCGGCAGGATCGTGAAGTGGTAGGCCGGGTTGCCGGGGACGTTCGCGTCGAGGTGGACGTCCTCGCCGGGCGCGGCTTCGGTACGGCGGGTGCTCATGATCGGCGAGCGTGCCAGGGCGCGCGGCCCCGGTCGAGCCCTGACGAAAGCTCAGAGATGGCCCGGACCGGCCGGCACAGCCCGAAGCGACTCAAAGTCCCGGGAGGAGCTGGAGCTGCGGGTCCCAGTCCATGGCGGAGTAGACGAGCTCGCCGCCGGCCAGCACCTCGATGCCGGAGATCCAGCCGTCGCTCGCCGCCACCTCGCGGTACGTGCCGCCGGCGCGGAGCTCGCCGATCGCGAAGCGGTCGGCGCACAGGTGCACCGTCCAGAAGCGGTCAGGGTCGGTCGGATCCTGGCGCGCGTGGCGGGCGGTGCAATGCAGCCCGGTGTCGGCGACGACGGTCACCTTTCCGGTGTCGATGTCGATCGCGGCGACGCGCGCGTCCGCGTAGGGCGCGAAGAGGCGCTGGCCGTCGGTCGCGACGTCGATCGATCCGGTCACGCCGGTGATGCGACGGAGGGGGCCGACCGCGTCGCCGGTGAGGCGCGCGTAGACCAGGGTGTCGCCGGCGCGCGCGGTGAGGACGCAGTGCTCGGGCGCCGCGGGCGCGCAGCGCACGAGCGGCGTCATCTGATCGGCCTTCCAGGTGAACGGCAGGCGCTGGCCCTCGCCGGTCGGCGTGCGCTCGACGAGCTCCCACCGCTCGGGTGCGAGGCGGCGCGCCTGGAACGCGCGGCCGTCGCGCAGGCCGCCGAACGCGTGGGTCGCGTCGTCGGCGCTCACCATCGTGCGCGTGTTGCCGACGAGGTCGACGAGGTGGAGCTGATCGCCCGACAGCCCGAGCGCGAGGTCGCGCGTGCGATCGAGCGCGATGATGCGGACGTCCTTGAAGCTCGCCGGATACTCGGTCACGCGGTCCTCGTGCCAGCGCAGGAGACGCTGCCGGCCCGAGGCGTTGTGCAGGAGCACGTGGCCGGCCGCCGCGTCGAAGAGGCGCAGGATCTGCGGGCCGGGTGGCCGGTAGCGGAGCTCGGGGGCGCGCACGAGCCGCGAGCGCTCGTCGAGCTCGAGGCCATAGACGCCGAACGTCGTCGACGCCCCGATCGCGCCCGAGATCACGATGCGCCCCGGCGCGAGCCACGCGGTGCCGATCTCGCCGAGGCCGCGCGCGTGCACGCCGATCGGCAGCCGCGCGAGCGCGCCGTTGCGCGTGTCGAGGAGCGTGAGCGTGCCCAGATCGCGCGACACGATCGCGAGCCGCCGTCCGTCGGGCTCCCACGCGAGCTCGTGGGCAGCGCCGGGGACGGTCGCGAGCTCGGCGCCGTCGGTCGCCGCGAGGACGCTCACGCCCCTCTCGTCGGCGACGGCGACGCGCGAGCCATCGGGCGCGATCGTGTTCACCTGCGTGAAGAGGAGGTCGCCCTTGCCGGGTAGCGGTCGATCGGCGCCGCCGGTCGCCGGCCGCAGCGCCTGCCGCCCGTCGGGGAGCTGGACGAGGATGCGGCCGTCGGGCAGCCAGTCGCCGACGACGCGCGCGCCGGCGACGGGCGTGGGCTCGAGCGCCTTGGGATCGGCGGCGATGACGTACGGCTCGCCGCCGAGGCTCGAGACCGCGATGCGGCGACCGTCGGGGGAGAGCACGGCGACGCCCTGCGGACCGATGCCGACGGTCACCGGGAACGTGACCGGCTCGCGCGGCGCGGACCGGCAGTCCGAGAGCGCCGGCAGCGCGGGCCAGTACACGTCGGTGCGGCTCACCGCGGCGCGCAGATCGTCGAGCGCGGCGTCGAGGCACGCCTCGGTGCGCGGATGGTGCGTGCCGGGGCGAGCGAGGCACGCCTCGCGCCGCAGCTCGCTCCAGCGCCGGGCGTAGTCGTCGATCCACGCCAGCTCGTCGTCGATCGGCTGGATGCGCTCCTGGTCGCGATAGGCGCGCCGCGCCGCGCTCGTCCACACCGCGTCGACGGCGGCGGCCGCGGCATCGCAGCGCGCGAGCTCCTGCGACGCGACCTGCGCGCGCTGGCCGGGACGGAGGGCGAGCCATGCGATCAC
>JAIOII010000164.1 GCA_019912685.1 Kofleriaceae bacterium | reverse complement strand
CGATCACGACGGCGCCGCTCGTGACGACGCCGCCCCCGAAGGTGACGCCGGCGCCGAAGCCCACCCCGGCGCCGGCGGGCAAGGCCGCGCTCCAGCGCTGCACCGTCGACGCCGACTGCACGATCCACTTCCAGACCCACGCGTGCATCGCCGGCGACCCGGTCGCCGTGAACAAGCGCGACATGGCCGCCGTCCGCACCGCGTTTCCGGTGCGCCGGATCGAGTGCGCGATGGGCGGGCCGCAGTACATGGACCTGATGATGGCCAACGAGGGCCGGTACAGCGCCGCGTGCGAGGCGTCGCGGTGCGTGGTCCGCGACGCCGGCCCGCGCCCGACGGGGCCTGCCGTCGCACCGTCGAGATAGCCGCTTCGCCGCGCCCCCGGGGGGTTGCGGCAGTCGTAGGCGGCCTTACGTTCTGGGGGTCATCATGCAGTCCCCCGTCATCCAGGCCCTCGCCGACCTCGAGGCGGCCAAGGCGCGCGTCGATCGCGACGCCGCGCGCCTGCGCGAGGAGCTGAGCGCCGAGCTGGTCGCCGAGCTCCTTCCCGTTCTCGACAACCTCGACCGCTCGATCGCCGCCGGCGGCGACGAGGCGGTCCTCCAGGGCGTGCGCATGGTGCGCTCCCAGATGGCTCGCGTCCTCGAGAAGTACGGACTCGAGCGCTTCGACGCGCTCGGCGACGTCTTCGACCCGCGCGTGCACGACGCGATGTCGGTCGCCGCCGTCGACAGCCGCGCCCTCGACGGCGTCGTGATCGACCAGTGGGAGGCCGGCTATCGCATCGGCGACCGCCTGCTCCGGCCGGCCAGGGTCGTGGTCGGTCGTCACCGCAACCCGATGTGATCGCCGCCGGCGATCAGTAGGGCTCGATCAGCTCGCCGAGCGTCGGCTCGGGTGGCTCTTCGATCGGCTCGTCGGGACCGACGACCGACGCGACCCGTTCGCCCCACCGCGCGTCGAGGACGCGCGCCGGCCGCTCCACGAGCTGCTCGAGATCGCGCAGCGCCGCCGTCCATCGCCGGCGTACCGGCTCCTCGCTGCGACGGTCGCGCGCCTCCTTGCGCGCCGTGGGGATCCGCGCGCTCGCGAGCGCTTGCGCGACGGCGAGCACACGGCCGTGGAGCGCCGCCCGGTCCTCGAGGACCCGTCGCGCCGTCGCGACGACGCGGTCGGCGGTCGCGTGCGCCCCCCGGGGGTCCACCCGGACGGCGACCGAGAGCACGCGCTCACGCAGGAGGTCGAGATCCGCGGCGTAGTTGGTCACCGTACCCGAGAGCACCTTGCGCAGGGGAGGCGCCACGGACGCATCTCCGGCCAGGACGTGGTCGAGGCGCACGCGCATGCACCGGGCGGCGAAGCCGTCGACCGCCGCCAGCGCGGCGCGCAGCGCGTCATCGGTCGCCTCGAGCGACGCCAGCGTGACCGCTCCACCGTCGAGCTCCTCGACGAGCCGGGCGACGTAGCGCTCGACGTCGAACGCCTCGATCTGAGCCAGGCTCTGCACCGCGTCGAGGAGCTCTTGCGCCGCTCGCATTCCCCTACCCTGCCACACGTCGTCCGACGGCCGGCCGATCGCTACCCGACAACCCGACGGTTAACCCGGAAATTGCGCGACTTTTTTCGGCTTCTGGACACAGAATCAACCATGGCACACGTGCGCGCCAGGCGCGCCGGATTCACGCTCACCGAGCTCGCGGTGGTGCTCGCCCTCATCGGCGTGCTGACCGCGATCGCGTTCTCGTACGCGGGTGAGCGCCGTGCCGGCGCGCGCGGCTTCGCCGACCAGATGTCCGGCGAGCTCGAGAGCGCGCGGCTGCGCGCGCTGTCGACGCGACGCTGGCATCGCGTGACCGTCGCGAGCGGCGAGGCGATCGTCGAGCAGGCGACGACGACGGGCATGGTCGCGCCGGTCGCGTACGAGTTCGTCTCGCGCGTGACCTCGCCGAACAACGTCCGCATCGTCGCGGTCGCGACGCAGACCTACGTGAGCTCGATCGGCCAGCCCGCGGAGGGAAGCGGGCTGACCGAGGAGTTTCGTTTTGCCCCCGACGGGTCGAGCATCGGGCGGACCTTGTGGATCAGTGACAGCAAGGACCGCTCGCCGTATCGGATCGCCCTGTTCGGTTCCACCGGACGCGCTCGCGTCTACTCGGGATGGTGACCATGCGCACGACGTACCTCTTCGCTGGCATCTCTAGCCTCGCAGTCATCGCCACGCTGGCGCTCGCGCCACGGGCGGCGCACGCGCAGGGCACCACCGACTTCGCGTCGTGCGGACCGGACCTGCCGGTGTGCGCCGCGGGCGTCGAGGACTGCTGCGTGCGCGCGTTCGACCCGATCGCCAGCGACAAGGCGATCGTCATCCCGATGGACCGCTGCCACCAGGTGGTCGCGCAGAGCGGCACGCTGTCGCCGCCGACGGCGACCGGATCGTGGTGCTCGAACCCGGGACCGTTCGCGTCGAACGACAACGGTCAGTACGAGGCGTACGGCCTGGTCTTCCGCCTGATGCAGAACGGCATCCCGATCTACTGGATCATCAACCCCACCAAGGAGCCGCCCTCGGTCACGAAGAACCAGAACCTGGGCTCGCAGAGCTACCTGAACAAGGACGTCGACGCGTGGATCGTCACCGACGACGTGACGCCGCCTTCGTCGGTCTTCTCGAGCCTCACCAACTGCGGCTCGACGTGCACCGCGCCGGTCCGGCTGCTCAACCCGAGCACGCTCGCGCCCTCGGGCTCGTGGTCGTACTCGAAGAAGGAGTTCCCGCTGCGCGGCGGCGCCTTCGTGATCGCGCCCGAGGATCGCGCGCGCTTCAACGAGTTCTTCACCCGCACCGGCGAGTTCGCCGGCCTGGCGACCAACTCGAACTACGACTTCGCCAACGTCGACCTCTACGAGGTACAGAACGGCGCCAAGTTCGTCTACCAGGACTTCCGCACGTCGTCGCCGTACACGCTCGCCAACAACGGCAACGGCGCCCCGGTGGCGGTGCGCATCGACTACGCGCCGCCGCGCCTCGCGCGCCTGGCGCCGGCCGGCGTGTCGACCACGTGGCTCTCGCTCGCCAAGCTGAACGTCGCCGCCAGCTACCCGGCGTGCAAGACCGGCGCGTTCTCGCCGACCGACGCCGTCTTCTGCGACGTCACCGAGAACGACATCCAGGACGGCACGCTGGTCGCCGGCGACTTCGACTGGGCCTGGATCGACAACTGGAGCGACAACTCGCCGTGCGGCAACGCCTCCGAGATCGACCAGGTCGACGAGCTCCGCACGTTCCTGACCGCGCAGTCCGGCGTCCGCGCCGGCGGCCACGTCGTCCTCATGGAGGCGGTCATCGAGGTGCTCGAGGGCTGCGCCAACAAGCAGTTCCTCGGCACGCCCAACGGCGGCGACGGCCTCGTCACCGGCAACACCGCGCCGAGCGAGCCGCTCATCCTCCGCCGCCCCCACAACGTCTTCATGCAGTGGGGCGATCTGCCGACGGACTTCGCCCAGGGCTCGGTGACGCGCTGGCGCTACTACGGCAGCGGCTCGAACGGCTACTCGTCGACGCACACCGACACCACGACCGGCACGCTGGTGCGCCTCGTGACCGAGGACCGCTCCGCCACGGGCAACAACTACTGCAGCCGCCACCGCTCGACGCCGGCCTGCGACGTCTACGCGAACAGCGCCAACGCCGACTACTGGGACGTCGCGGCCTACGCGCGCTTCGAGAGCAACCCCGAGAACGGCATCGTCTTCTACATGCCGGGCAACCAGGTGAACAACGGGCCCTCGCACCTGCGCATGGTGCTCAACACGCTCATCTCGCTGCCGCTCGCGACCGTGCCGCAGCTGCCCAACACCTCGACGCGCGAGGTCTCGCGCAGCGCGCCCGTCGTCGGCACCTTCAACGGCGTCGAGAGCGCGGTCTTCGGCAGCTTCGAGCTCGAGGATCCGGCGCCGGTCGTCCCCGTCTACGAGGGCGCGTCCGACGACGCGACGTTCGAGTTCCCCTACACCAAGGGGCACTACCGCGCGACCAACGTCGCCCTGGGCAACGAGATCTGGGACGCCGCCGATCGCATCCCGACGCCGACTCCCGCCGGCTGCGGCGCGTGGTTCGGCTCGTCCTGCCGCACCGTGTTCACCAACGCGACCGGCGGCACCAACATCCAGCGCACCTACGTCTCGACGGCCAACCGGTCGATCCTCGGTCCGCTGCTCGGCGAGATCGGTGGGCTCACCTTCACCAACGACGAGGTCGACACGCTCATCAGCCGCATCCTCGCCGGCGAGAAGCAGTCCGACGGCTCCTGGGCGCCCTCGCTCGGCGGCATCGATCGCTCGTCGGCGGCGATCATCGAGCGCAGCCCGCTCATCGGCACCCAGCGGCCGCAGATGGCGTACGTCGGCGGGCTCGACGGCATGCTCCACGCGTTCTGCGTCGACACCGTCGGAGCGTGTACCCAGTCGGGCCAGGAGCTGTGGGCCTTCGTCCCGCGCGTGCTCCTGCCCCGCCTCCGCCTCAACGACGGCCGCTTCGACGGCTCGCCCAAGGTCGCCGACGTGTTCGGCGACTTCGACAACGACGGCCGCCGCGAGTGGAAGACGATCCTGACGGTGCAGGTCGGCAGCGGCCAGCCCGGCACCGCCGGCTTCTCGCCGGCGATCTACGCGCTCGACGTCACCGACCCGGCCGACCCGAAGATCCTGTGGGAGGTGATCACGCCGGCGTCGCGCGGCCCGAACGAGATCGGCGTGGGCACGAGCCTCGCGATGGGCCCGGTGTCGGCGCCCGGCGGCGTCAAGAACCTGGTCTGGATCGTCACCTCGAACGGCGGCACCGGCGGCGCCGGCCTCTTCGTCCAGGCCATCCGCACCGAGACCGGCGAGGACGAGTGGACGTGGACCAACACCTACGAGGCGCCGCGCACGAGCTCGAACCCGGTCGTCCCGGCGTCGGCCATCCCGGGCGGGCCGGTCGGCATCGACGAGAACGCGACCGGCAACGCGACCTGGATCGGCGTCCCGAGCATCTACGGCGACATCTGGCTGCTCGAGGCCGACACCGGCGTGAGCGTCACCGGCAACAGCCCGCTCTTCCGCTTCTCGAGCGACTTCCATCCCATCGGCGCGTCGCCGACGCTCTACCGCGACGGCGGGGGCCGCTTGCTCATGGCGTTCGGCTCGGGCGGCTACGTCGATCCGGTGTCGACGTCGTGGGCGCCGGCGAGCGAGAACCAGTACATGGTCTCGATCGCGGTCGAGCCGAGCGGGGCGACGCCGCTGAGCGAGTCGTCGGGCGGCGGTGACCTCGGGTTCTTCGTCGACCTCGGCATCGGCGAACGGGTGTTCTCGCAGGCCGTGGTCTCGGGCGGCGAGCTCTTCGTCACGTCCGATCGCACGGACGTCAACGACACGGGCTTCGGCCTCGACAACGACACCGGCACCCTGACCCGCATCGTCCTCGCCACCGGCTCGGTCGCCGACCAGCACACGATCGAGTCCGGCGCGGCCTCGGTCGACGCCACCGGCGGCCGGGTCTTCAACCTCGACCAGGGCAACGTCGTCACGTCCGACTACACGAGCTCCTTCGACGCCGTCGGCGAGAGCGTCGAGTTCAACATGCTGTCCTCCAGCGGAGCAAAGCTTTGGCTACGCGTCGAATGAACCGTCGCCGCCGGGTCGACCGCCGGCGCGGCTTCACCCTGATCGAGATCCTGGTCGCGCTCGTGATCACGGTGCTCGGGCTGTCGGCGATCGCCGCGATGTTCGTCGCCAACGCGAACGGCACGTCGTATGCGCGCCACGCGACCGAGGCGAGCGTCCTCGCCGAGGACCAGCTCGAGCTCATGCTGACGACGCCGAGCGCCAACCTGGTGAGCGGCTACGATCAGGTCGACGAGTACGGCGTCGCCGTGGCCTCCGGCGGCTTCAGCCGCGTCTGGAACGTGACCTGGGACGGCGACCTCGCGCGCATCTCGGTGCGCGTCACCTGGACCGAGGGCGACTCGATCCGCGAGATGGTCTTTCGCACGCTGAGGTCGCGATGACCCGGATCCTCCGTCGCCGGCCCGCCCGATCGGCCCGCCGCCAGTCCGGCTTCACCATGGTCGAGCTGATGGTCTCGCTCGTCCTGGTCGCGGTCGTGGTCGGCCTGATGATGCAGATCGCGGTGGTCATGCTCGCCGGCTTCAAGGAGCAGCGCGAGGCGCTCGAGGTCTCGCGCAACGCGCGCGCGGGCATCGAGCTCCTGACCGAGGCGGTGCGCAACGCCTCCGCCGGCGTCACCAACGGCGACGTGCTCGACTCGACGAGCTGCAACCCGGTCATCGGCATCACGGTGACCAACCACGACGACGAGCCCGACTCGATCGAGCTCATCTACGCGTCGGGCGGCATCGTGACGTCGGCGCGCAACGTCGTCGACAGCAGCACGACGACGCTCACCGTCGTCGACGCGACCGGCATCGTCGCCGGTGACCAGGTCATCGTGTCGAACGGCACGACGGGACGACTGATCCCGGTCCGCGCCGTCGGGTCGGTGGGCGTGACCACGGACCTCGCCACCCAGACCAACCTCTGCTCGTCGGCGCCGATGCCGACCGGCGGCTTCGCCGCCGGCGCGCTCGTCATCCGCGCGCGCTACGCCCGCCTCGCCGTCGAGACCGGCGCCGACGGCGTGCCGATGCTCACCCTCGATCCCGACGGCGACGGCCCGGAGACCTCGGAGATCCTCGCCGAGGGCGTCGAGGACATCCAGATCGCGGTCGGCGTCGACCTCGACGGCGACAGCGCCATCCTCGATCTCGGCGATACCACCGACGAGTGGTTCTACAACGCCCTCGGCGACCCGGCGCCACCGCCGATCACCGGCGGCCAGTGGCGGGCGCTGCGCGTCACCGTGACCGCGCGCGACGTCCTCGGCCGCGGCAACTCGGCGCGACCGGCGGCCGAGGATCGCGCCGCCGGCGCGACGGATAACTTCCGCCGGCGCACGCTGCGGACGCAGATCGAGATCCGCAACCTCGGGAGGGCCCTCTGATGCGTACCGTCCACCGCGCGTCGCGACGTCAGCGGGGCTCGGCGCTCATGACGTCGCTCATCATCCTCTCCGGCCTGCTCGTCGCCGGCGGGGCGTCGGTGTACCTCATGACCGCAGAGACGCGGTCGACCGGCTACACGGCGATGTCACGGCGTGCGCTGTTCTGCGCCGAGGGCGGCCTCGCCATGGCGCGGCCGGTGGTCGCGGCCAACCACTCGACGTGGAACGACGTGCTCGACGGCGACCCGAGCAACGATCCGCCCTGGTACCCGATCGCCGGTTACCTCGAGGCCAACGCCACCGGCACTCCGGACTTCACGGTGACGCTCAAGGACAACGACGACGAGCTGCCGCCGCTCAGCAACGACCCGAATCAGGACAACGACCTGATGGTGTTCCTCGTGTCGAAGTGCACGCGCTATCCCGAGCACCCGCGGACCGTGATGCAGCTCGTGGAGTACACCGCCGCCGGCCACACGTATCGCAACCAGGCCGGCCAGGGCGGCTTCAACACCGGCAACACCAACTGAGGGCGACAGGTAGGCGCGGGGTAGACACGTGCGAGCAGCGTGCGCGCGCTTACCGGTGATGCGAGAAAGCCTCATTTTCTGCAACCTCACCGCGCGCGGGTGACACAAACTGGAACCATGGGGCTGTTTCCGCTCGCGGCGATGCGGACCGACGTCGGCGTGGTGCGCGAACGCAACGAGGACACCGCCCACGTCGACGAGCGCGGCCGGTTCGTCATCGTGTGCGACGGCATGGGCGGGCACGGCGCCGGCGACGTCGCGAGCCAGATGGCGGTCGAGCTCGTGAAGAACGCGATGGAGGAAGAGGCCGCGCTCTTCGCCGCGTACGCGCTCGACCCGACGGCGGAGGGGCGCACGCTGCTCGCGGCCCAGATGCGCCGCGCGGTCGAGCACGCGAACCGGGTCGTGTTCGAGCGCAGCGAGCGCGAGGCCGAGCTGCACCAGATGGGCTCGACGCTCGAGCTGGTCGCGATCTGCGGCCAGGAGGCGTTCATCGCGCACGTCGGCGACAGCCGCACGTACCTCGTGCGCAACGGCAAGGTCGCGCAGCTGACGGTCGACCACACCGTCGCCGAGACCATGCGGCGCGCCGGCACGATCAACGCCGAGGAGGCGCGGGTCTCGCCGATGCGCAGCGTGCTGTCGAACGCGATCGGCGTGACGCCGACGGTGACGGTCGAGCTCCTGCGCATCGAGCTCAAGCCCGGCGACCGCCTGCTCGTGTGCAGCGACGGCCTGCACGACTACTTCTCACGCGAGGAGCTGGGGACGCACGTCGTCACTGGCGAGCTGGACGAGGCGCTGGCGCGGATGATCGAGCACGCGCGCAACGCGGGCGGCCACGACAACATCACCGGCGTCCTGATCGAGGCGCGCGCGCGGCCGACGGGCACCAACCCGCCGCTGCCCGCCGTCGACGCCTTCGACGAAGAGCCGACCAACCCGGTCTCGATGCCCCACGACACGGCGGTGCCGAGCCCGATCGGCGGCATGAGCGACGAGTCGATCTCGCACATCATCGACTACACGCTGCGCGAGTCGAGCCGCCCGTACGAGCCCGGCAACGGCAACTGAGTCAGCGACTGCCGAAGAGCACGGAGAGGTCGGTCGCGGCGAACGTCACCGGCGCGTCGTCCTGACCGGGCACGCGCCCGCAGCGGAAGTCGTCGAGCAAGGCGCCCGGCTCCCAGGTGATCGCGCAGGAGAGGCGGAGCCGCTGCGCGTCGAGCCCGGTGTCGAGGCGCACGAGCTGGTACTCGTAGGTCACGAGCGACATCTCGGGGACGACGGGGCGTCCGCCGCCGGCGTCGCCCGAGGCCTCGCCGAGGTGCGCGGCGATCTCGACGATCGCGACGTGCGCGCCGTCGGGCAGGACCGAGATCGCGAACGCGGTGTGAAGGTCGGCGGTGAGCCGGATCTCGCCGTCCTGGCCGGCCTGCTCCAGCGCCGTGGCGATCGCCCGCTCCTCGGTGCTGGGCAGCGCGAGCGTGTGCGGGTCGCGGCCGTCGAGGCTCATCTCGATGATCGAGAGGTGGGCGTCGGGGCCCTCGACGTGGCCGGTCATCCACAGCCGGCCGTCCGCGATGGTGAGGGCGCCGACGCCGGGCGCCGCGTACACCAGGCGCGGGGCGCCGGCGGGGGCGTCGATCGCGACGACCTCGTTGGCGCAGCCGACCGCGACGATGGCGGTGCCCGACGC
>JAIOII010001613.1 GCA_019912685.1 Kofleriaceae bacterium | reverse complement strand
GTCGTGTACCTCGACGGCGTGCGCGCCGGCCGCATGATTCCCTTCACGATGGCGACGGTGAAGACCGGCGGCGTGGCGGCGGTGACGTCGTGCGCGATCCTGCCGGCGACGCAGGTCGCGGGCCCGCTGCCGTCGCAGCTCGTGGTCGAGAACGGCGACACGCGGCCGGTGCGGCTGCGCCACGAGCGTCCGGGCGGCGTCACAACGGCGGAGCTCGAGCCGGGAGGCCGCGCGCTCCTGCCGATCGAGCGGGCCGGTGACACGCGGCTGTGGGACGGCGTGCGGGCCCCGGCGTGGGTCGTCGCGCAGGCGCACCCGTATCACGTGGTGACGGGCGACGACGGTCGCTTCGTGTTCGACGAGGTGCCGCCGGGGACGTGGACGCTGATCGTGTGGTACCCGCCGCTGGTCACGTCGGTCGGTCCCGACGGACCGGTGTGGAGCGCGGCGACGATCGAGCGCCGGCGCGTCACGGTCGGCAAGTCGTCGCTCGCGCGCGAGACCGTCGAGCTGTCCCCGGCGAAGTGACCGTGACCGTCCGGTGAGCCGGACGCGACGTCCGGGATCCGGACGCGCTGCGTCCGAGAACCGGACGCGCGGCACGAGAAATCGGGCGGTTGCGCGTGGCATGGCGCTGGCAAGGGCGGCGAGCGACTCGACGAACACGAGTCGCAAGGAGAAGCGTCATGAGCATGGGTATGGATGGAAACCGGCCGAGGATGTGGAAGGTGATCGCACCGATCGAGAAGAAGGACGGCAGCAAGTTCTGGCTGCGCGTCGGCACCGCGTTCCCCAACAAGGACGGGTCGACCAACGTGTACGTCGACGCCTGGCCGACGAACACCAAGGGGATGATCCAGCTGCGCGAGATGACCGACGAGGACTTCGGGCGCAAGCGCGGGCACGACGACCAGCCGCCGGCGCCGCCGCCCGAGCCGATCCCGTTCTGATCGAACGAGACGAGCTCGACACGAACATCGACACGAGCAAGGAGCAAGGACCATGAACGACGAGAAGGTGACGAGGGGAACGTGGCAGCGCGGCCTGGCCGTGGCGGCGCTGGCGCTGGTGATGGCGGTGAGCGGCGTGGTGTGGCTCTCGCCGCGCCCGGCGATCGCAGGGCCCAAGGCGCTCCCCGGCGCCGCGGCGCCGAAGAAGAGCGCCGCCGACGACGAGCCGGCGCGGCCGCACGGCGGGAAGAAGGCGGTGACGGGCAAGCTCAACCTCAACACGGCGACCGTGGAGCAGCTCATGATGCTGCCCGGGATCGGTCCGTCGAAGGCGGAGCGCGTCGTCGCGTGGCGCGGCAAGCACGGACCGTTCAAGCGCGTCCAGGACCTGCGCAAGGTGAAGGGCTTCGGCTACAGGACGCTGAAGAAGCTCGAGCCCAACCTCGCGGTGAAGGGCGAGAGCACGCTGGCGCCCGCGAGTTGACCGTCCTATCGTGCCGGGCCATGACGTTGCCGCCGCTCGCCCTCGACGCACAGGAGATGTGCCAGACGCTCCTGCGCATCGACACCACCAATCCTCCGGGCAACGAGCGTCCGGCCGCCGAGTACCTCGCGGGCAAGCTGCGCGAGGTCGGCTACGACGTGACGATGCTCGAGTCGGCGCCGACGCGCGCCAACGTGGTGGTGCGGTATCGCGGCAACGGCAAGGCGGCGCCGCTCTTGCTCTCGGCGCACCTCGACGTCGTCGAGGCCGACGCGTCGAAGTGGCGGCAGCCGCCGTTCTCGGGCGAGATCGCGGAAGGGTGTCTGTGGGGTCGCGGGGCGATCGACATGAAGAACATGGCGGCGATGTCGGTGGCGATCATGCGCAAGCTCGCCGTCGACAAGCCGACCCTGGCGCGCGACGTGATCTTCGCCGGTGTCGCCGACGAGGAGGCCGGCTGCGATCACGGCTCGCGGTTCCTGGTCGAGCAGCACCCGAGGCTGGTGGAGGCGGAGTACGCGATCGGCGAGTCGGGCGGGTTCTCGCTCCACCTCGCCGGCACGACGTTCTACCCGGTGCAGGTGGCCGAGAAGGGCCTGTGCTGGGTGCGCGCGCGGTTCACCGGCGAGCCGGGTCACGGCTCGATGCCCCGGCGCGACAGCGCGGTGGTGAAGATGAGTGAAGCCCTGGCGACGCTGGGCAAGACCCAGCTGCCCGTCCACGCGACGCGGTACGTGCAGGACTTCCTTGCTGCGGTCGCGGCGCGCCAGCCCAGGGCGGCGCAGCCGCTCCTCAAGCTCCTGACTCGCCCCCAGCTCCTGTCGCGCGTCCTGCGGCTCGTGCCCGATCTCGGCACGGCGCGGTCGCTGGGCTCGCTGCTCAGCAACACCGCCTCGCCGACCGTGGTGCGCGCCGGCAACAAGACCAACGTCATCCCCGGGGTCGCAGAGGTCGAGATCGACGGGCGCACGCTGCCCGGCCAGTCCGACGAGGACTTCCTGCGCGAGCTCCGCCACGTGCTCGGCCCCGACGTCGAGCTCGAGATCATGAGGTCGGCGCCGCCGACCGTCACCGAGCCGGTGGCGTCGCCGCTCTACGACGTGATCGCGAAGCAGGTGATCGCGCGCGAGCCCGAGGCCGTCGTGGTGCCGTACATGATCCCCGGCTTCACCGACGCCAAGTACTTCACGCAGCTCGGCTGCAAGTGGTACGGGTTCTCGCCGGTGAAGATCGAGAAGGAGTCGGGGATCAAGTTCGCCGACATGTTCCACGGCCACAACGAGCGCGTGCCGGTGGCCGGTCTCCACTGGGGCACCGAGGTGCTCGCCGCGGTCGTGCACGAGTTCGCGGCCGCCGCCTGAGCGGCGGCCCCCGTGCCCGTGCCCGTGCCCGATCTCAGCGGCTCTTCTTCTTCCCCGCGTCGACTTCGGCGCCGGCGTCTACCCCGCCGCCGGCGTCCACGTCTCCCGGCGCCGCATCGACGGCAGCGCCCCCGGACGGCGCCGGGACCGACTGGGCGGGCGCGTCGAGCACCGCGGACGTGATGAGGAACGAGAGCGCCGCGATGATGGCGGCGCCGACGACGATGAGCCACCAGCGGCGGTTGCTCGCGCCGAAGCCGGCGACCGGCGGCGCCGACGAGACGCGCATGCCGGGGTGGCTCTCGAACATCTGCGGCGCGGTCGGCGTCGGGCCGCGCGTGCGCCCCTCCACCTCGAGGACACGACGGGCGAGCGCCCGCCGCTGCACCTCGACGACTCCGACGACAACCATCCGCGCGTCGGGGCCCGCCCCCGTTCCCC
>JAIOII010001612.1 GCA_019912685.1 Kofleriaceae bacterium | reverse complement strand
CTCCTCGACACCGTGCGCCGCGGCGACGACCTCACCTGCACCACCGTCGCCGAGCTCGCGCTCCGCTACGTGATCGACACGCCCGGCATCACCGCCGCGACCGCCGGCGTGCGCACGATCGCGCACCTCGCCGCCGCGTTCGGCGCCGCCGACGCGCCGCCGCTCCCCGCGCGCATCCGCGAGGCGCTCGACGACCGTCGCTGGGGCGAGCGCTGGTACACGCCCGGCGGCTGACCGCGCCGATCCAGGCGTCAGCCGCCCGCGACGGCCATCGGCACCACGAGGACGCTCCGCGGGCTCTGTTCGACGACGCGCTCGGTGACGCCTCTGCCGAGGAGCCGCGAGAACCAGGAGCGCTCGTCGCGTCCCACGACGACCAGATCCGCGCCGCGGTTACGGACGAGCTCGAGGAGCGTCTCGACCGTGCTGTCCTTGCGCGCGAGGACCGTCTCACCGTCCCGTTCACCTCGGGCGAAGCGGCGCAGGCGGGCGAGACGGTCGGAGATGGCCTTCGCTTCCAGCTCCGCGGTCGAGACGACGGGCCCGAGGTCGGTCGCCGGATCGCCGACAAACGGAGGCATCGGCCGCACGTTGTGAAAGTACGTGACCGGCCGGTCGAGCGCACGCGCGTAGTCGCGCGCCGCCGCGAGGACGGGCAGATCGGGGTGCGCCATGTCGCTGGCAGCGATCAGCTCGCCGTTGCTCCGCGGGTCGCGGGCGACCAGCGCGGGCACGCCGAGGTCGTCGACCACGCGGCACGCGAGCTTCGGGCCGGCCTCTGCATCCAGGACGACGACGACCGGATCCTGGGCCCGCGCCGCGTCGAGGCCGACGTCCGCGAGCGCTCCGCGGACGATCTCGAGCGTGTGATCGCCGTGAGGCTTGGTGTGCTGGAGGAACCTGCGCACGTACGAGACGTGGGCCGTGTCGAGCTTCGACCGGGTCGCGGAGAGCGCGAGCACGACGTGCAGGTTGGCTCCCAGCGCGTTGCTCAGGCGCTTCGCGCGCAGGATGGGGACAGCGCCGCCGGAGCGGTGATCGAGCAGAAGCACGACCACCGACACCGGCACCTCTGCCGAGTACGGAGTCCAGGCTTGCGCCTTTCTCCACGATGGCATCATGGGTGTAGTGGTTTGCATCGATCCAACATAAGGCCGATCTGTCTGTCGTCCATGTCGAATTGATGACGATATCTGTCGACCAGAACGACAGACGCATCTACGGCGTCGGGTCGCTCACGTCGTGACGCGGTCGCCGAGGGCGATGGCGCCGGGCGCGAGGACGACGGCGTAGACGCCGACGCAGGGCGAGGGCCCGGCGAGCGGGACGTCGACGCGGTTGGCGGCGTTGATGCGCCTGAGGAGCGTCGGATCGGCGGGGACGTCGCGCTGGGCGAGCGTCGGGATCACGCAGCGGGACGTCGCCGCGACGACGAGGACGGTGAGCGCGGGGCCGAGGCGCAGCTGGCGGTTCAGCCACGCGTTCTCGGCGAACGCCGGCCCGCCGGTGTCGACGACGAGGTTGGGGCGGAAGCGGCGAACGTCGGCGCCGAGCGCGTCGAGCGTCGCCTGCGTGACCAGGTGCAGGGGCGCGAAGTCGAAGAGCGACCCCGGCGGGCTCGCCGAGCCGATCGGGATGTCGCCCTCGGTGCCGGGCTCCTTGTCGAACTCGGTCGACAGCCGCTCGATGTGCACGCCGCGCGCCGACGCGATCGGCGTCTCGGCGAGGCGCACCGGACGTCCCGCCATCGCGGTCAGCGCGGCGTGCACAT
>JAIOII010001611.1 GCA_019912685.1 Kofleriaceae bacterium | reverse complement strand
CGCCGTCGTCGCCGCCGTCGCACGCGACGATCCACACCGGCCAGATCCCGCGCGTGCACGGCGCGACCGGCGACGACGGCGTGATCGCCGAGGACGCGCCGGTGCTCGCGGCGATCGCCGGGCGCGCCGGGATGTACACGGCGTTCGTCGGCAACAACGACTTCGCGATGACGCGCCTTCGCGGACCGGGCGGGTGGGACGTGTTCGAGACGCCGTACTACCGCCACGGCAAGGACTGCGGGCCGATGTTCGAGCGCGGCGTCGCGCTCGCGACCGAGGCCGCCGCGGCGAAGCAGCGCTTCTTCCTCTCGCTCCTGCCGATCGAGCCGCACGTCGCGTATCGCTTCCACGAGGGCATCACCGACACGTACTTCGCCGGGCCGTGGGCGAAGCCCTTCGGCAAGCGCGTGACCAGCGCGCACCTCGGGCGGATCCGCAAGATGCGCATGACCGACGCGCTGTGGCAGCAGGTGCGCGCGCTCTACGACGGCGAGGTCACGCGCGTCGACCGCTGCCTCGCGGCGCTCGAGGAGGGCCTGCGCGCCGCGGGCGTCCTCGACCGGACGGCGATCGTGATCGCGTCGGACCACGGCGAGGGGCTCGGCGAGCGCGGCAACAACACCGGGCACGCGTACGGGCTCTACCGCGAGCTGGTCGACACGCCGCTCGTGATCGTCGGCGGCGTGCCGGCGGGACGCGTCGCGGTGCCGAGCTCGAACGCCGACATCGCGCCGACGGTGCTCGAGCTGCTCGGGCTGCCGGCCGACGCGCGCATGCAGGGGCGCGGGCTCGTCGGCGACACGCTGGCGCCGCCGTTGCCGCGCGTCGTCGCGAGCGAGTACGGCCGGAGCTACGCGCTGCGCGCGACGCGCTGGCACCTCGTCGTCGGCTACAGCGGCAAGGGCGAGCTGTTCGATCGCGCCGCCGACCTCGATCAGACGAACGATCGCAGCGGCGATCCGGCCGCGGCGATCCCGCTCCGCTACCTGCGCGACGCGGCCGGCCTCTACCTGGCGCACCGCGCCGACTGGAAGGCGGCGACCTGGGGCGCGCTCAACGATCTGGCGCCCGGCAACCCGCTGGCGAAAGACGCGCTACTGTCGGCGCCATGAGCGACGTCCCGCCGCCCGACGACGACGACGAGGCGGAGCGCGAGCGGAAGGCCGCGCGCCGGCGCGCGTGGAACTTCGGCTTCTCGCAGAACGTGCCGCACAACCGCGCGCTCGGCATGGTCATCGAGGACATCGGCGAGAACTGGGCGCGCATCTCGCTGCCGTACGACACGCGCTTCGTCGGCAACCCCGAGACCGGCGTGCTGCACGGCGGCGTGATCACCGCGCTCCTCGACGCGTGCTCGGGCGCCGCCGTGTTCGCGACCCTGCCGCGCATGCAGCCGATCGCGACCCTCGACCTGCGCATCGACTACCTGCGCCCCGCCGAGGCCGGGCGCGCCGTCACCGCCCGCGCGACCTGCTACCACCTGAGCAAGAACGTCGGCTTCACGCGCGCGGTCGCGTACCACGACGACGAGGCGCAGCCGATCGCCACCGCGGCCGGCACGTTCATGGTCGCGACGACGACCGGGCGCGAGCCGAAGAAGCTGCACCCGTGAGGCCACGATCATGAGCGCGACGATCCTCGAGCTGATCGCGCGGGCGCGCGCCCAGGGCGAGCTGTCGCTCCTGCTCGCGGCAATCCCGTACGCGCAGTACATGGGCATGACGTGCGCGGTCGAGGACGGCGACCTCGTCACCACGATGAAGTACAGCCCCGACCTCATCGGCAACCCGGCGCTGCCGGCCTTGCACGGCGGCACGCTGGGCGCGCTGCTCGAGTCGGCGGCAGCCTACAAGCTCCTCTGGGCCGCCGACACGGCGGTGCTGCCCAAGACGATCACGATCACGATCGAGTACCTGCGCCCGGCGAAGCCGATCGACACGTACGCGCGCGCGACCATCACGCGCCAGGGCCGCCGCGTCGCCTCGCTCTCCGTCGAGGCCTACCAGGAAGACCGCGACAAGCCCTGCGCCACGGGCAACGTCCACTTCCTCATCAAGCGCGCCTCCGAGTAACCGTCGATCACCCGGGCAGGGTGAACCCGGCGCGCCGCGGCTGATGTACCGTGGAGGCGGGGGATCCATGTCGCGAGCGCTCGCCTCGATCGTGGTGGTGCTTCTCTGTGCATTCTCGGCCGCACACGCGCAGGCCGCCGAGGTGACGCTCACGATCGCCGGCGCCGACAAGGTCACCTTGACCTTGCCCGCGGGCGACACGCCCACGCTGGCGTGGAAGCAGACGTACTACGTCTACGTCGACGGCGCGGCCGCGCCGGTCGCGATCGATGCGTCGGTGCCGAAGCTTCAGGACGCGGCCGGCCGGCAGCTCGACGTCACCTCGGCGGCCGAGCAAGGGTCGCCGGCCACCGTCACGTTGACGGCGACGATCGACAAGCCGGGCACGTACACGACCAGCCTGCGCGTCGCCGGCGGCGGCAAGGTCGCGACGAAGGCGATCACCGTCGAGGTCGCAGCGGCGCCGGCGGTCTCCGCGCCTGCGCCCGTCGAGGTGCTCGTCCAGGTCGACAAGGGGGCCAAGCAGCTCGAGGACGGAGACTGGCCGTGGCCGGCGAAGGAGGACCGGGACGTCATCTTGACGGTGCGGAACACGACGGCGGCGGCGGTCCAGGCGAACGCCGCGCTGGTGGCGATGACGAGGAAGACCGCGGCCGGTCATGCCGTCGACGTGGCGACGACGCTCACGCACGTCGACGGCGCCAGGGCCGGAGCGCCGATCACGGTACCCCGGACCTCGACGGCACGGGTGAAGCTCACGTTCGACCGGCTCGACAGCCCCGGGCACTACGAAGGCGTGGTCCGGCTGACCCCGACCGATCCTGCGCAGAAGCCGGTCGACCTCGGGTTCGAGATCTTCCTGCGGCACGGCTGGTGGCTGTGCGCGCTCCTGATCGCGATCGGCGCGATCGCGGCGTACCTCGTGCGCAACTACCAGGACCGGCGGCGCACCGCCGAGCTGCGTCGGATCGAGCTGGCCGCGATCGCCGAGCGCCTCGCCGCGCATGTCCCCGGCGCCGTCACCGAGCGCGCCCTCGCGCTCGGGCGCGTCCTGCACCTCCACGTGCGCGGGCTCCGCGACCGGATCGATCGCGGCGACGATCCGGGAGCCGGGGCGACGAGCTCGCTCGAGCTCCTCGCTCGTCGGGTCGCGCTCTACGGTCGCTTCGTCGAGGTCGACGCCACGATCGCGCGGCTGCCCCCGGCGACGCGGGAGGCGAAGCGGACCGCGCTCGACGGCGTCGCCGCGGTGATCGGCAACGAGCAGGCGGACGAAGGCGCGATCAAGAAGGGCGGGGCCGACCTCGACGGGATCAACGCGCGCGACGCCGAGCGCAAGCACCTGGAGGCGTGGCTCGGCGCGCTCGCGGCGGACGTGGCGTCACACGCGGCGGCCGGCGACGTCGAGCTGGCGCGCGGGATCGCCAGCGAGATCGAGCCCGCGCTCGACATGGCGCGTGACGCCGCCAGGCGCGATGATCACGCGGCGCTCTCCGCGACGCTCGATCGTGCGCACCGCTCGCTGATCGCACTCGGTGCCGCCGCGCTCGAGCGCGCGCTGAAGACGGCCCCCGGCGGCGTCGCGCTCGCCGCGTGGAACCAGCTCACCGCCGAGCTCACCCCGAAGCTGGCCGAGCTCCGCGTCGCCGGCGAGCTCGACACGCTCGTCGCGAACTATGCGGCGATCCGCACGGCGTATCTCGTCGCGGTCGCGCGCGGCGCGATCGTGGTCGCCGACGAGCACGTGAAGGACGCAGCGCCCGCGCGTGCGCAGCAGCTGAGCGCCCTGAAGGATGCCGTCGCCGCGGCCGTGAACGCCACGCCGGCCCAGGCCGCGACGGTCCTGCGCACGACCGCCGCCTTGCGAGAGGCGCTGCGGGCCGACGGTGTGCAGATCGCGGCGCGCGGTGAGGCGTACCGCCCGGCGGAGATCGCGGGAAAGCCGCGTCGGGAACCCGAGGGGTTCACGCTCGCGCGCACGTCGGAGCCCGTGTCCACGGACTGGCGCTCGCTGCAAGCGCGGCTCCGCGCGACCGACCTCGCCGTCACCGCGCTCGTGACCTTCATCGCCATCCTCGCCGGGCTGAAGCTCCTGTGGGTGAGCAACGCCACCTGGGGTGGTGCGGTCGACGTGCTCACGGCGGTCGTGTGGGGCGCTGGGGTGAACGTGACGAAGGACGGCTTCATGGGGCTCCTCAAGCTGCGCAGCGACCTGGGGAAAGCGTGAGCGCGATCGGTCCACGCCAGCGCGCGGCCATCGCGCGCATCGATTTCAAGCTGCCGGACGGAACGTTCGGGCAGGGCACAGGGTTTGCGGTCGCGCGCGATCGCATCCTGACGGCGTGGCACGTGCTGGAGGCCGGCACCGGGCATGCGGCCGTCTTCGGCGGGAACCGGCCTGCGGTCCCGCTCGGCGGTGCGCGGTCGGATCGCCTGACTCACCACAAGCAGGACGACTGGGTGCTGGTGGAGTGCCAGGTCCCCGACGACATCGAGCCGATCGAGCTCGCGCGACTCCCGGTGAAGTCGGGCGGACCTGCGTGGCGCGCGCGAGCCTTTCCGCTCGCCGCGCCCGGGGCCGTCTACCCGAGCGGCCACGTCGTCGGCTGGGACGCGACCGGGCTCCTCGATCTCTCGCTCGACGCGGCGTTCGCCGGGCTCGATCCGGCGGGCGCCTCCGGTGCGCCGATCTTCGTCGAGGAGCGCGCGGTCGGGATCCTCGTCGCGACGCGAGGCGCGTCGGGAGGGCTCACGGCGATCGACGCCGACCGGATCCTCTCGGCCTGGCCGGCGAACGAGCCGCGGCCGTGGCCGGTCTCGGCGCGTGTCCCCTACGAGCTGTGGGTGCGGCAGGCGCTGACCGCGTGGCTCACGGCCAACAACGACGCGCGCGAGCTCGCCGGCAAGCTCACCGATCTCGACCCGAACCTCGTCACGCCGGCCCGGCTCGCGCGCGTGCTGATGACGAGCTCGCCGGAGGAGGCCCTCGACTTCGTCAGGCGGTCGATCACGGGGGACAACCGCGACGCGTTGATCGATCTGTGCTGCTCGCTCTGGGTCCACGGCGGCGCGGCGAACACGTTGAGCGAAGCCGCGTTCGGCGACCCGCGGTTCGCGGTCCTCTGCTGCACCAAGCCGGCCGTGATCGATCACCTGTGCGTCGCGGAGGGCCTCGCGAAGGAGGGGCTGCCGCGCGTGCGCGCGGGACACCTGAGCGTCACGTACGACTACGGCGATGACGCGCGCGACGCGCTCTGGCGGCTGGTCCGCCACGAGGTCGTCAAGGACGAGGTCGACCCATCGTCGATCAGCGACGACGAGGTCATCGAATGGCTCCACGAGGACTACGTCGCCATCACCGTCGAACGGACCCCGCCGCAGTCGGCGATCGACGGCCTGCGTGACCGCAACATCGAGCTCCCGGTCGTCGCGTTCAGCCGCGCGGCGACACCCGCCGTCGCCGCGAGCTGCGGCGGCGTGTTCATCGAACCGTTTCCCGACGAAGTGCAGGAACGACGTGCCAACCGCCGATGGGCCAAGCGCCGATCGGGCTGAGGAGAGCCATGATGCATCCGTTCGAGCCCAGCAGCGCCGTCGCCAGCTCGCGCCGCAACAAGATCCGGGCGCAGCGCGCGGCGACCCAGCGACCGTACGTCCCCTACATGTACAGCGAGGACGCCGAGCTCGCGGTCAAGGTCGCGCTCGCGACCGGCCGGCCGCTCCTGCTGCGCGGCGAGGCGGGATGCGGCAAGAGCACGATGGCGTTCGACGCCGCCGTGGTGCTCGGCTGGACGTACTACGAGAAGGTGTTCACGTCGCGCACCACGGCGGGCGAGGTGATGTGGAGCGTCGATTCGGTGCGCCGGCTCGCCGACGCGACCGCGCATCCCGAGCTCGCGCGCGAGAATCGCAACTACGTGACGCCGGAGGTGCTGTGGTGGGCCTTCGACGCGGAGTCGGCCGGGAAGTTCGCGCCGGGCGATCCAGGTGAGGACTCCGACCCGGATCGCACGGGCGCGGTCGTGCTCCTGGACGAGATCGACAAGGCGGATCCGGATGTCCCGAACGATCTGCTGCAGCCGCTCGGCGACAACCGCTTCGCGGTGCACGACCTGCCGGGGCTCGTCGTCAACCGCAAGCGCCCGCTCCTCCTGGTCGTGACCAGCAACCAGGAGCGCGCGCTCACCCGCGCGTTCCTGCGCCGCTGTGTGTGCCTGACGTTCCCTCCGCCGGATGCGGCCTGGCTCGAGATGGTCGCCAGGCGGCACTACCCGGAGGTGAGCTCCGGCCTCCTGGCGCAGCTCGTCGAGGTGCTGATGAAGCACCGGAAGCACGCGCCCGACGGCGCTCACCGCCCGGGCGTCTCGGAGCTCCTCGACGCGATCCGCGCGTGTCAGACGTTCGGCATCGCCGACGAGACGCATGCGGACTGGGACCGGCTGGCGAGGGTGTTGATGAAGAAGCACGAGGGCGAGCAGTGAGACGCGACGTCTGGATCGGCGATCTGATCGCGGCGTGGGCCGCGGTCGATCGCCGTCCGGACGTGCTGGAGCGGATCGTGACGCTCCTCGGGCTCGATGCGTTCGAGGTCGAGGAGCCGTTCGTCGCCGAGGAGCGCGCGCCGCCGCCGGCCGTGCCGATGGCGCCCCTGCCTGCGCCGATGAAGACGGTGCTCGCGCCGATGCCGATGGCGATGCCCGGGTTCGCGCCGGCGCCGGCGGGCGGCGCGCCGGTGCCCCGGCGCGTGCGGTCGCTCGTCATCCAGTCGATGTCGCCGGAGGTGTTGCGCACACCGGTGTGGTCCGGGCCGAGGCTCCCGACCGCTCCGAGCGACGCGATGCCCGCGCGCCTGGAGCCGCTCTTCCCCCATTCGGTCGCGCGCGCCGTGCTCGGGGCGGCAGCGCACAGCGTGAGGAACGTGGGCCCCTTCGACATGGACGAGGCGGTGCGGGTCGTGGCCCAGCGTCGGCCGGTGCGCGAGATCCCGCGCGACACGGCGCGGACGATGCGGGCCGGCATCCAGCTCGTGATCGACCGGACGTGGGCGATGCGGCCGTTCGTCGACGACATCGTCGTCCTGCGTCGACAGCTCCTCACCGTGGTGGGCCGCGATCTGATCGACGAGCTGTGGTTCTTTGGCGACCTCGGCGCGTGCCGCCGGCCCCGGCGCGTCGGCGGGCGAGCCCGGCGCCAGGCGAACGACGCGGCCTGGCAGCCGCCCGACGGCGGGATCCCGGTGATCGTCGTGACCGATCTCGGGCACGCGGATCGCGCGAACGGCGACGTCCGCGCGGCGAGCGCATGGGACGAGCTCTTTCGCCGGGCGCGCGATGCCGGCTGCGACGTCGTCAGCATCGTGCCCCGGCGCATCGGCAAGGAGGACCGCCACGCCCGGACGTCGGCGGTGGCGTGGGACACCCGGACGACCGTCGGGCGCGTGCTCGCCGAGCGAGAGCGGACCCGTGGCTGAGTCGGTGTTCGGCCTCAGCGGCGACGCGCTCGACCTCGCGGTGCGCGCCTCGGCGGCCGCGAGCGTCGACGCGGGGCTGCTGCGCCGGCTGCGTCTCCGGTTCCTGAAGGACTCCGACGCGTCGGTCGAGGCGGCGGTGTGGCGGTCGGAGGCGGTCGAGAGCGAGACCGGCAGCGGCATCACGTTCTCGACGGCGGCGCTGGCCGAGCTGCGCCGGCGCTTCCGCGCGAGCGACGTCGGCGCGACCTGCGACGAGATCGCGGCCTACCACCACGGCGGGCCGGCGCTCCTCGTGCTCGAGGAGAAGCTCGTGCGCCACGCGCTCGCGCGCGAGCCGGCCGAGATCGAGCGCGCGCTCGGCGAGGTGCTGGCGTCGCTCGCGCAGGAGGGCGAGAAGCGTGGTCCGACGATCCTGCACTGGGCCAACGAGGCGCTCCCGCGGCTGCCGCCGGTCGCCCAGGGCACGGCGGCGGCATGGGCGCTGTCGCTCGCGGCGCAGCGCCAGTTCGATCGCGAGATCCTGCGCGGCGATCCGCCGCCAGGGCTCGCGTCGTTCGAGCTGAGCGCGTACCTGCCGGCGACCGACGTGCCGATCACCGTGCGAACGGAGGACGGCTACATCGTGTTCGGCACCGGCGGCGACGACGGCCAGCGCATCGAGGTTCCGGACACGCACCCGCGCATCGTCGTGCTCGACCGCGGCGGCACGCGCACGACGGTCAAGGTGCGCGCGGGCGAGGAGGTGACGGTCGACAACACGACGTATCCCGTCGTGCTCGGCGATCTGCGCGGCCGCCGCTGGCGCGTGCGCGCCGTCGAGGAGGAGGCGGCGGGCGGCCCGGTCGTGGTGCGGTTGCTGGCGATCGACGTCGGCGGCGCCATGGCCGATCCCAAGGAGATGGAGCGCTGGATCACGGCGCTGGTCGCCGCGACGCGGCGCGGGTCGTCGAGCGACCACCTTGATGCATTGCTGGTGCTCGCCGACTCGCTCGACCGGAGCGACGCCGACGCGCGGGCCGACACGATGCGGCTCATGGGACTGTGGGCCGGCACGCGCGTGATCTCGAGTGACGACACCTCCGAAGTCGTCGAGCGCGCGGGCTGCCGCGTCGGCGTCCTCGGTCTCGGCGCTCCTTCGGGAGGTGGCGACGACGGACCGCCCTTGACAGTCGGCGGACAGCTCTCGGTGCTCCTCGGCGGCGATGTGCCCGAGCTCTACCGAGAGGAGGTGGACGCTGCCGTGTTGATCGCCCGCGTGGATCCGTCGGAGCGCGCGGCGTTTGGTTCCGGCTTCGGCTCCGGCCTCGCGGGCGCCGAGGACGCATCGTTGCTCGAGCTGTTCGACATGCGCCTCGTCGGACCACCCCATGGTGAACATCGCATGTCGATCGGTGGCACGACCCATGTGCCTTCGCTCGCGGCGGCGTCGACCGGAAAGAGGTGCGGGCTTCTGGCGGAGCTGGTGTTCGAGGACGGCCGGCTGCGCGAGACGCGGCAGGCGTGGCTCACGACGTCGGGGCCGGCGGACGCGCAACGCGGCGCGGCCGAGGGACCGCCGCGGAAGCGGGGGCAACGCGCGCAGATCCGGCGCCAGATCATCCGGGCGCTGCGGGCGAAGAAGAGCGTGCTGCTGGTGGGGGCGCAGGCGACGGGCAAGACGGCGCTGGTCGCGGAGCTGATCGCGTCGCCGATCCTGAAGATCATGAAGACGTCGTCGGTGGGGACCATCCTCGAGGTCGAGCGCGGGGTCGATGCGGTGACGACGGAGCTCGACCCCGGCACCGACATGCAGGTGTTGCAGGAGGAGCACGATCCGCCGCTCCTGCTCGAGACGTCGGTGTTGCCGTTTCACCAGATGCCCGAGATGGACCCGAGCTGGGAGGTCGTCGTGCTCGGGCCTCTTGATTCGGCAGATGTGATGGACGCCCTCGCCCATGTGGACGCTCGCAAGCGCGAGCCGATCGCGCGCTGGTTGATCGACGAGACGGGCGGCGATCCCTGGCTCGTGTGGCGGGCGATCGCGGGTGCGCGGCTGCGCGGCGCCAACGAGCTCGCGAGCTACGGCGAGCCGCTCGCGCAGGCGGCCGCGGCGTCGGTGACCGACATCGACGACCTCGCGGCGATCGAGCTGCTCGCGGCGTTGCGCGCGGGGCCGAGCTGGCCCGTCGACCCGCGGGCGAAGTGGCAGCTCGAGTACTACGGCGTCGGGCAGATGAAGGACGGGGCGTTCGCGCTGAGCAGCCCGGTCGTCGGCAAGGTCGTCACGGACGAGCTGCTCGATCGGCTGCGTATGGACGCCCTCGGTGATCTCGACGACGATCCCGAGTACTGGGTGAAGATCGACGCGACGATCCCGGATGATTGGGTCGGTCCCGTCGCCACGGCCATCGCGCGTGCGGGGTTCGGCGTGCAGGAGGATGTGCTCGGCCCGGTGAGTCGCAAAGTCGAGTCCTTCCGGAGCGCCGAATGGGTCCGCATCGGCGGCGTGTACGACACGCTGCTGACGATCGATCAGTCGGTCGAGAATCCCAACCGCGAGGTCGTCGTCCGTAGCTCGTCGAGACCCGATCAGGTCCATCCATTCGTCGCGGAGCAGCTCGAATGGCAGGCGAGCCCGCGGGACCGCTCGCTCTCGCAGCTGCTCGACGAGCTCGCGGTCTACGATCCCGCGTACGTGACGGTGCGCAGCGACATCGCGCGCAAGGCGGCGCGACGGTCGCGCATCGCCGAGGTGCCCGGCCATCGCCGCATCCAGATCACCGACGTCGAGAGCAAGCGTCTGGTCGCGGCCGGCGCGCGGCGCGGGCGGAAGCAACGCGATCCGCGCGAGCAGTCGATCTCCGAGGAGATCGCGGAGGACGTCGAGCTCGGACGGCTCGATCTCGGTGGAGAGGACGGAGAAGAGGAGGAGGAGTGATCAGCTCGGCGCGCCGCCGGCAGGCGGCGGCGGCGTGGCCGTGAAGCCGTCGATGTGCTTGCCGGCCTCGAGGTTGGCGATCAGGTTGTCGGTGCCGACGAGCGTGAGGATCCAGATGTTGGCCAGCGCGATGCCGACGAGGTTCACGACGGTGAGCGACTTCATGTCGAGCTGGTCGATCAGCTCGGCCAGGCCGACGAGCAGGAAGAGGGCGCCGACGCCCATCGCGATGTAGTAGCCGGTGCGGATCTTGCCGAGCGTCCGCGTGATCTGGTCGCGATCGACGGGGCCGCGCAGGTCGAGCGCCGTCTTCGTCACCAGATATGCGGCGGCGAGGAAGCCGCCGAGCGCCATGACGAAGAAGCCGCTGCCGGTCACGTGGTACGGGATGAGGAGGACGAGCAGGAGGAAGAGCGCGTAGAGCGGCGTCACCGCGACGAGGAGCCAGCCCGGCACCGGCGACGACGGGAAGAGGAACTTCGTGGTCGTGGCCCCGCGCGCGACGCCGGGCAGGAGCGCGAGCGCGCGCGGCGCGAGGACGATCAGCGTCTGCAGCGCGAAGAACATGCCGTACCCGGCGCCCGCCGAGTCGCTGCCCGCGTCACCGAGGGTGGTGCGGAGCGGATAGAGATAGAGGACGAACGGCGCCAGGAAGAACGCGAGCCAGCCGAGCGTGACGAGGCGGCGCTGCTTCTGCCACTCGGTCCACCTGGTCCACTGCCAGAAGCAGAGGCCGCAGAAGGCAGCGTCGACGAGCAGGAGCACGATGTTGAGGCCCTGGAGCGTGCCGCCGGCGGGCTCGCGCACCGCGGGCGAGACGTAGTCCTTGTCGAAGACCTCGATCGCGCGCAGCACGACGAGCACGGCGAGGAACGACGCGAAGCCGAAGAGCACCGAGCGGCGCCACGCGAGGAACGTGCGCAGCGATGGCTGGACGACGCCGGCGCGGTCGAGCGCCATCGCCTCGTGGGGCGTGAGCTCGTCCGGATCGATGCGCACGCGGAAGGCGCGCTTGAGCGAGAGCTTCGCGAACTCGAGGAACGGCCGGTCGGGCGCGAGCGACATCGGCGGCAGCGGCGGGATCTCGAACGGCGCGCCGCCCGG
>JAIOII010000163.1 GCA_019912685.1 Kofleriaceae bacterium | reverse complement strand
AGCCGATCGCGCTCGCCGCCCTCGTGCGGCGACGCGAGGGTCGCGGGACGCGCGCGCGCCGGCGCCGGCGCCGGCGTCGCCCGGATCCCGGCGAGCACCTCGTCGATCTCCTTGCTGAAGCGCTGCACGCCGCCCGAGGAGCCCGCCGGCCGCCGCAAGACGAGCGCGCCGATGTAGCGCAGGACCATCATCACGACGGTGTCGACGTCCTCCGAGACCCGGAAGACGTGCTGGGCCGCCGCCTCGATCAGCTCCTCGAGCTTGTGGCACAGCTGCGAGACGTCGCGGAACCCGAACACGTGGGCGTCGCCCTTGAGCGTGTGCAGCTCGCGGCGCAGCCGGTTGAGCTGCTCGTCGTCGGGCGCCTGGTTCACGCGCTGCCACGCCTCGGCGATGACGGACAGCCGCTCGGCGGCGCTCACCTGGAACCGCCCGATCACCTCCTCGGTGAGCTGGAACGCCATGCTCAGGTGGTCCAGGAGAGGGCGAGCAGCGTGCGCGCGTCGCCGAGCCACGAGCGCTCGCGCAGCTCGGCCTCGACGTCCGTCGCGCCGGCGAGCTCGAGCAGCCGCTCGAAGAAGCCGAGCGTCTGCATCGACGCCGCCTCCTCGGCCGGCATGCCCATGTGATACCGGATCACGATCTCCGCCTCGTCGTCGTGGAGCATCGGGACCTCGAGGGCCTCGAAGTCGAAGAACGTGGCGCGCAGGACGCGGAACCGGTTGATGGTCTCGATCGGATCGCCCTGCGCGAGGAGCATCGGGTACTTCGCGCGCAGGACGTCGACCGAGAACCGGCCCCACATGCGCACCGCCTCGAGGTCGTCCCTGGCCACGACGTGAAGGATCTGGTCGCCGAGGCGCTCGAACGCCGCCATCGGGTACCAGGCGTCGGGATCGATGTGCGCGGTCAGGTACGGGAGGTCGTCGGCGGGCAGGCGACCGGCCCAATCGACTCCCTTGTGGCCACGGAGCATGCGCACGTAGTCGACGAAGAGGATGCCTTTGACCTGGCGCACGCATCGGGGATGGTACGCCATCCCACGGAAGGGCGTCGCCCCGAAGCGTGTCCGACGACACGACGCAGGTCGTCGGAACATGCGGGCTTGACCAGGTGCAGGTCCATGCCGCTGGCGAACGACCGGGCGATGTCGTCCGGCTGCGATCGGCCGGACAGCGCGGCGATCACCAGCTCGCGCGACCCGACGATCGAGCGCATGCGCACGGCGACCTCGTGGCCGGAGATATCGGGAAGCCCGATGTCGACGAACGCGACGTCGATCTCGTACGCGACGAGCACGTCGACCGCCTCCATCCCCGAGGCCGCAGCGCGAACGTCGTGTCCCAGGAGCTCCAGGAGCTCCACCAGCATCTCGCGCGTGTCTCGGTCGTCCTCCACCACCAGCACCCGCTTGCTCGCGCCGTCCATCTGGAATCCCTTCGTGGTCGTCGGCGCTACCGTGCGCAAGGCACGCGGCGATGACAACTGTGCGCGCTCGACCTCACGCACGTGACGTTCGATCAGCGCGCACGTTGTGCCGACGGCACGGGCTGTGTATGCCTAGACGCTCGGGGCAACATCGATGACGACGGAGACGAGCGCGTCCGCACACCGTCGACTCAGGGGAGTGGTCGTCCTGGGAGGCGAGGGTCACGCCGACATCGAGCCCGTCCTGCGCGCGCTGCCGCCGCTCGACGCCACGGTGGTGCTCGCGGCCGACGTCGACGCGCCGGGCCTCGCGGCGCTGCGCCGCGCCGGCACGATGCCGATCGTCGAGGCGCGCGACGGCGCCGCGCTCGAGAAGGGCCACATCTTCCTGGTCCCGCGCCGCGAGAACGTCCGCGTCCTCGACGGCCGGCTGCAGATCGAACGAACGCGCGGCGAGCCCGCCGATACCGCGAGCGAGCGCTTGCTGCGCTCGGTCGCCGGCGGCCTCGGCCCCGAGGCCGTCGTGGTCCTCATGCCGGGTGTGCACGGGGATCACGAGCATGGCCTGAGGCGCATCAAGCAGGCCGGAGGCCTCACCATCCAGCTCGTCGCCGACGTCCCCGAGACGAGCCGTCGAGCGCCCGTGATCCGCGACGACATCGACCTCGTCGTCCCGATCTCCGAGCTGCCTACCCGGCTGGCGGCGTTCGAGCGACGCGGCAGCGAGGCGGCGCTGCTCGAGGAGGACCCGCGGGCGCAGGACAGCGTCCACGACGGCCTCCGCGACCTGCTCACCCTCGTGCGCGTGCGCACGGGTCATGACTTCTCGAGCTACAAGCGCGCGACGCTCTACCGCCGCGTCGGGCGCCGCATGCAGGTGTGCAACGCGGAGTCGATCGCCGACTACCTGCGCCAGCTGCGCGAGGACCCCGCCGAGCTCGGCCGCCTGCTCCGCGACTTCCTCATCAGCGTCACCAACTTCTTCCGCGACCCCGAGGCGTACGAAGCGCTCGAGCAGCACGTGATCCCACGCCTCTTCCAGCACCGCGGTCACGACCAGGTGCGCGTGTGGGTCGCGGGCTGCGCGAGCGGCGAGGAGGCGTACTCGATCGCCATCCTCCTCGCCGAGCACGCCGCGACGATCAGCGCGCCCATGCCGCAGGTGTTCGCCACCGACATCGACGAGACCGCGCTCGCCGAGGCGCGGACGGACCGCTACCCGGAGTCGATCGCGCTCGACGTGCGCGCCGATCGCCTCGAGCGCTTCTTCGAGCGGGACGGTGGGAGCTACCGCGTGCGCAAGGAGCTGCGGGAGATCATCCTGTTCTCGCCGCACAACGTGCTGCGCGATCCGCCGTTCTCGCGGCTCGATCTCGTCACCTGCCGCAACCTGCTCATCTACCTCAACCGCGACGCGCAGGATCGCGTGCTCGACATGTTCCACTTCGGGCTGCGCCCGGAGGGGTACCTGTTCCTGGGCTCGTCGGAGACGGCGGAGTCGACCGCCCAGCAGTTCGCGGTCATCGACGCCAAGCAGCGGATCTACGCCCGCCGGCTGGCGTCGACCGCGGTCGGCTTCGAGGCGATGCATTCGACCGCCCGCTGGCCGGTGCCGCCCGCGCTCCCGCTGACCGGCAACAGCGAGCGCTCCCTCGCGTTCGGCGAGCTCCACCACCGCGTCGTCGAGAAGTACGCCCCGCCCAGCGTGCTGGTGAACGAGGAGCTCGACATCGTCCACGTGAGCGAGCACGCCGGCAGGTTCCTGGTGATGGCCGGCGGCGAGCCGACCCGCCAGCTGCTCCGTCTCGTCCTGCCCCCGCTGCGCCTCGACCTCCGCAGCGCGCTCTACGCCGCGCGCCAGCCCAACGGCTCGGGCGCCGACACGCGGCTCGTGCGCTTCGAGGACAACGGCGAGCGCCGCGTGATCCGGCTCGAGACCCGGTCGATCGCCCTGCCCGACTTCGACCGCGACCTCCTGCTCGTCCTCTTCGACGAGCGTCCCGCGGACGCGACCGACGTCGCGATCGTGAGCGCCGCGGCGGATCCGACGATCGAGCCCGTGGTGCGCGAGATGGAGGACGAGCTCCACCGAACGCGCGAGCAGCTCCGCACCACGATCGAGCAGTACGAGACGTCGCTCGAGGAGCTGAAGGCGTCGAACGAGGAGCTCCACGCGATCAACGAGGAGCTGCGCTCCGCGACCGAGGAGCTCGAGACCAGCAAGGAAGAGCAGCAGTCGATCAACGAGGAGCTCACGACCGTCAACCACGAGCTCAAGAGCAAGGTCGACGAGATCAGCCGCGCCAACAGCGACCTGCAGAACCTGATGACGTCGACCGACATCGGCGTCCTCTTCCTCGATCGCCACCTCCACATCAAGCGCTTCACGCCGCGCGCGCAGGAGCTCGTCAACGTCATCGCGACCGACATCGGCCGGCCGCTCGCGCACCTGACGCACCGCCTCGACTACGATCAGCTGCCCGCGGCCGCGGCGTCGGTGCTGCAGACCCTGCGCGTGTTCGAGCGCGAGGTGAAGAGCTCCGACGGCCGCCGCTTCCTGGCCCGGCTCCTGCCCTATCGCTCGGTCGACGATCGCATCGAGGGCGTCGTCGTCACGTTCGTCGACGTCACCGACCTGCGCGCCGCCGAGGACGCGCGGCGCTCGAGCGAGGCGGCGCTGCGCGTCAGCGAGGAGCGGTTCCGGCTCGCGCTGCGCTCGGCGCCGCTGGTCGCGCTCAGCCAGGACGCGGACCTGCGCTGCACCTGGGGGTACATCCTCGGCCGCGAGGTCGACGTCGCCGGCAAGACCGACGCCGACGTCTTCGGCCCGGCGCAGGCCGATCGCCTCGTGCGCATCAAGCGCGAGATCCTCGCGACCGGCGCCGGCGTACGCGTCGAGGTGCCGATGACGATCGACGGGATCGAGCGCACGTTCGACTTCCGCATCGAGCCGACCGAGGACCACGGGGGCGTCACCGGGCTGCGATCGATGGGCTTCGACATCACCCCGAGCAAGGTGGCGGAGGCGGCGCTGCGCGACGCCGACGCGCGCAAGGACCAGTTCCTCGCCACGATCTCGCACGAGCTGCGCGCCCCGCTCGCGCCGCTGCGCGCCGCCCTCGACATCCAGCGCCTCGCCCCCGCCGACCCCGCGCGCGTCGCGCGCTCGCGCGCGATCATGGAGCGGCAGATCGACCACCTCGTGCGCCTCGTCGACGATCTGCTCGACGTCTCGCGCATCAACGAGCACAAGATCCAGCTCGAGCGCCGGGTCGTCGAGCTCGCCTCCATCTTCCGCGCCGCCGCCGAGGCGGTGAAGCCGATGGCCGACGAGGGAGGGCGCACGCTCGTGACGACGCCGCCGGAGAGCTCGGTGGCGGTGAACGGCGACCCGACGCGGCTGACGCAGATCGTGGTGAACCTCCTGACCAACGCGATCAAGTACACGCCGCGCGGGGGCCTCGTCGAGCTCACCGCGGCCGTGGAGCCGAACCCCGGCAAGGTCACGATCGTCGTGCGCGACAACGGCATCGGCATCGCGCCGGAGCTCTTGCCGCGCATCTTCGATCTGTTCGTGCAGGGTGCCGACGTCGCCGGACGATCGAGCGGGGGGCTCGGGATCGGGCTCAACCTCGTGCGTCGCCTCGCCGAGCTGCACGGCGGCTCGGTCGCCGCCGCGAGCGACGGACCCGGACGCGGCGCCGAGATGCGCGTCACGCTGCCGCTTGCGCCGTCCAGCGGCGCGTCGCCCTGAACGACGCGCCCCCGACATGGCGGGGCTCGGTTCTTGCAGCCGTCGTGACCATGAGCGAGAGCGGTCGTGAGCGCAGCCGCGACGTCGTCGTCATGGGCGCATCGGCCGGCGGGCTCGAGGTGCTGACCACGATCCTGGCGGGACTGCCGGAGCGGTTTCCCGCGACGGTGACGATCGTCCAGCACCGGCCCCCGGACGCGTCGAACCGCTTGCGGGACCTCCTCGGCCGCGAGACGAAGCTGCCGATCGAATGGGCCGAGCAGGGCGGGCGGCACGAGCCCGGCCGCGTCTACCTCGCACCGCCCGATCTGCACCTCACGTTCTCCGACGGTCACTTCAACCTCACGGCGAGCGCGCGCGAGAACCATGCGCGCCCGTCGATCAATCGCCTGTTCCGTTCGGCCGCGGCGCACTACGGCAGCCGCACGATCGGCGTGCTCCTCACCGGGCTCCTCGACGACGGCGTGGCCGGGCTGGTCGCGATCTCGCGCGTCGGCGGACAGACCGTGGTCCAGGATCCAGCGACGGCGACGGCGCCCGAGCTCCCGCGCAACGGGATCACGGCCGTGCCGACGAGTCGCGTGACGTCCCCCCACGCGATCGCCGCTGTCCTGGTGGAGGCGGTCACCTCACCGGCCCCCGGCAACGCGGTGCCCGAGCGGATCCGGCTCGAGTCCGAGATCGACCTCCGCACCGCGCGCCCCGAGGAGCTCGATCGCATCGGCGAGCGCACGGCCACCACGTGCAGCGAGTGCGGCGGGCCGCTCTGGCGGGTTCCGGACGGGGGCCCGCTCCGCTACCGCTGCTTCCTGGGACACCGATGTCGGCGCACGACCGCCTCGCCCGCTCCGACGCCGAGGTCGAGGCTGCGATGTGGAACGCGGTACGCGCGCTGAACGAGCGCGGCGCGACCTACGACGCGCTCGCGCTCGACGCCGACCGCCGCGACGACGAGTCGGCGGCCAAGGAGTTCAGGCGCCGCTCGCGCGCCACGTACGAGCAGGCGCACCTCGCATACGAGTTCATGCAGCGCCTGGCCGCGGGCCGCTGACCCGGCTACTTCTCGAACAGCCGGTCCTGGTGCGCGCCCTCGTACTTCGACGGGCACTTCGCCGAGAGCGCGGTCGCGACGAACACCGGCGCACCGTTCTCGAGCACCAGCTTGCCCTCGGCGACGACCTCGCTACCGTCGCGGAACGCGTCGGGCTTGGGGCCGCGGCTCCGCACCTTCAGGCGCTTGCCCTTCTCCTCGAGAACGAACGTCCGCACCGTCTCCTGATCGATGATGCGCTCGTCGATGCTGCCGACCTCGACCCAGCCGTGCACGCGCAGCGGTCGCCCGACCCACTCGCCGTAGGCGACCATCACCTCGTCCACCATCTTGTAGTGGCTCGTGTGGCCGCGCGCCGAGTACCAGAGGAGGCCGAGGATCGCGACCACCGAGGCGGTCGCGAAGAGCTTGCGTCGTGTCGTCATCGTGATCGTCGGAAGAGCACGAGATGGGCCAGCGCAAGCCCCCGCAGGAGTCGCGCGCTTGCAAGAATCGTTTGCGCAAGACTTGCCGGTCGGATCGTACCCCGCGCGCAAACTGCGTGGGCTCCCACAGGTTCCGCGGACTTGCCTCGGCACGCGCGTTGCTGAGCGTGCGGGGTATGCGTATCTCCGCCGTCATTCCCGTGCTCGTCCTCGCCGTCGCCGCGTGCAAGAAGCCCGCGCCGGCCGACTCCGATCAAGCCGAACCGCAGCCGGGCACGGCCGTGGCCACTGCCGGTGGCACGGCCGCCGCCGCCGCCGCCGGCGGCGACGCCGCCGCGAAGGCGAAGGAGATCTTCGCGAACCGATGCACGCCGTGCCACGGCCCCGAGGGCAAGGGCGATGGCCCGGCCTCGGCGAGCCTCAACCCGCAGCCGCGCAACTTCCACGACCCCGCATGGCACGCGTCGATCGACGACGCGTACATCGAGAAGATCATCAAGTTCGGAGGCGCCGCCGTGGGCAAGAGCCCGGCGATGCCCGGCAACCCCGATCTCAACGATCCGGTGGTCATCGCCGAGCTGCGCACGCTCGTGCGGAGCTTCAACAACTAGCCCGGGAGAAGAGACACCATGGGTACTCGAACCATCTCCGTCCTGTGCGCGTCGGCGGCCGCCGCCGGCCTCGCGTGCGGCGGCGGCAAATCGCCCTCGACCGGCGGCGCCGGCCAGGCCGCCACGCTCACCGACCTCATGAAGACGCGTGGCCTGTCCGAGGCGGACGTCTCGGCCGCGCTCAAGACGTACACGCCGTCCGGCAAGCCCGACGAGTACCTCTTGTTCGGCTCCGGCGGCCACTCCGGCCACGTCGTCGTCGTCGGCCTCCCGAGCATGCGCCTCCTCAAGTACATCGCCGTCTTCACGCCCGAGCCGTGGCAGGGCTACGGCTTCGACGACCAGACCAAGGCCGTCCTGGCCCAGGGCAATCGCAAGGGCAAGGAGCTCACGTGGGCGGACACGCACCACCCGGCGCTCTCCGAGACCAACGGCGACTACGACGGCCAGTTCCTGTTCATCGGCGACAAGGCCAACGCCCGCGTCGCGGTGATCGACCTCGCCGACTTCACGACCAAGCAGATCGTGACCACCGACCTCATCAACTCGGATCACGGCGCCGCCTTCGTCACGCCGAACACCGAGTACGTGATCGAGACGTCGCAGTACGCGACCCCGCTCGGCGGTGAGTTCGCCGATCCCAGGGAGTACAAGGAGAAGTACCGCGGCGCCGCGGTGTTCTGGAAGTTCGATCGCGAGAAGGGACGCATCGACAAGGACGCCTCGTGGGCGATCGAGCTCCCGCCCTACGTGCAGGACCTCTCCGACGCCGGCAAGCTGGTCTCGGACGGCTACGCCTTCTTCAACTCGATCAACACCGAGCTGTCGTGGGGCGGCAACGCCGAGGGCAACCCGCCGATGGAGTCGGGCATGTCGCAGAACGACATGGACTACCTCCACGTCGTCAACTGGAAGAAGGCGGAGGAGCTGGTCAAGGCCGGCAAGTTCGACACGATCGCGGGCATGAAGGTCCTGCGCCTCACCACCGCGGCGCAGGAGGGCGTGCTCACGTTCGTGCCCGAGCCCAAGAGCCCGCACGGCGTCGACATCACCCCGGACGGGGAGGACATCGTCGTCTCCGGCAAGCTCGACACCCACGGCACCGTCTACAGCTTCTCGAAGATCAAGGCGCTCATCGACCAGAAGCAGTACGCGGGCAAGGACCCGTACGGCGTGCCGATCCTCGACTACAAGGCCTCGATCCGCGGCCAGGTCGAGCTCGGGCTCGGTCCGCTGCACACGCAGTTCGACGGCAACGGCTTCGCGTACACCTCGCTCTTCCTCGAGACCGCGGTCGCCAAGTGGTCGCTGAAGGATCTCAAGGTCGTCGACAAGGTGCCCACGCACTACAACATCGGCCACCTCGCCGCCGCCGAGGGCGACACCGTCTCGCCCGACGGCAAGTACCTCGTCGCGATGAACAAGTGGGCGCTCGACCGCTTCAACAAGGTCGGCCCGCTCCTGCCCCAGAACTTCCAGCTGGTCGACCTGAACGAGCCGAAGCTGCGCGTGATCTACGACATGCCGATCCCGCTCGGCGAGCCGCACTACGCGCAGATCATCAAGGCCGACAAGATCAAGCCGATCGAGATCTACCCGCCGGGTGAGGACCCGATCGCCAACGAGACCGCGGAGCACGCGGTCACCGGCGGCAAGGAGCGGGTCGAGCGCAAGGCCGACGGCGTCCACGTCTACATGACGGCGATCCGCAGCCACTTCACGCCCGACGTCGTGCGCGTGAAGGCCGGTGACAAGGTGTTCTGGCACCTCACCAACCTCGAGCAGGCGTACGACGCCACCCACGGCTTCGCGATCCACGCCTTCAACATCAACCTGTCGATCGAGCCCGGCGAGCACGCCGACGTCACGTTCGTCGCCGACAAGCCCGGCGTCTACCCGATGTACTGCACCGAGTTCTGCTCGGCCCTGCACCTCGAGATGGCCGGCTACCTGGTGGTCGAGCCCTGACATGCGCCTCCCCGCCGCCGCTCACGTCCTCGCGGTCGCGCTCGGGCTCGGGCTCGCCGGCAGCGGCTGCTCGCGGCCGTGCGCGGCCGAGAGTGGCGGCTGGGACGAGGCCGCCGTGCCCCGCCCCGCGGACTGCCGCGACCTCGCCG
>JAIOII010001610.1 GCA_019912685.1 Kofleriaceae bacterium | reverse complement strand
CGCCCAGCCCTCGCCCCAGGCCTCGCTTCTTCGGATCTTTCGGGTCGCGGCTGTCGGTCACGCCGCGCCTTCGACCGCAGGCGGCTCTGGCGGCGGTGCCCCGAGCCGGTGGAGCAGCTCGTCGGCGACGGCGAGGTAGCTCTTCGCGCCCGGGCTGCGGAAGTCGTAGAGGAGGGCGGGCTTGCCGTGCGACGGCGCCTCCGACAGGCGGATGTTGCGCGGCACGAGCGTGTCGAACACCTTCTCGCCGAAGAACGACTGGACCTCGGTGCGCACCTGCTGCGCCAGGTTGGTGCGCGCGTCGTACATGCAGAAGATGACGCCGTCGATCGTGAGCCGCGGGTTGTACGCCGCGCGCACGCGCTCGATCGTCGACGACAGGGACGAGATGCCCTCGAGCGCGAAGTACTCGGCCTGCATCGGCACGACGACGCCGTCGGCCGCGACCAGCGCGTTCAAGGTCAGCATGCCGAGCGACGGCGGGCAGTCGATGACGACGTAGTCGAAGCGCGAGCGCACCTCGTCGAGCGCGTCGGCCAGGATGCGCTCGCGGCGCTCCGCCGTGATGAGCTCGATCTCGGCGCCGACGAGGTCGGTCGTCGCCGGCGCGACCCACAGCGTGGTGATGTCCGTCGGCCGGATGACGTCGGCGAGCGCGACGTCGCCGACGAGCGCGTCGTACACCGATAGCTCGACGCGCGCGCGCGGATAGCCGACGCCGGACGACGCGTTGCCCTGCGGGTCGAAGTCGACGAGCAGGACGCGGTAGCCGCGCGAGGCCACCGACGCCGCCAAATTGATGGCGGTCGTGGTCTTGCCGACACCACCCTTCTGGTTCGCGACCGCCACGATGCGAGTCATGTGCTGCGGATTAACACGCTCGTCTGATCTCTCCGGCATGGGAGAGGGTTCGAGCCGGACGCGTTCGTGCGCAAAAAACTTGGGATCTGTGATCCCATCACTTACCTTGGAGGCAGATGTAGGACATGTAGTTCTTGTCCTTCGGGAGGCCAGGCAATGTCTTCGTTTCCGCGTGTTTATACTTCGTTCTCCGAGTTCGAGCGGGAAGAGCTTCGCAAGCTGGACTCGCTGCACACCTCCGTCTCCGACATGGTCGAGGAGCGTTTCTCCGAGGAGCTCGACTTCGGCGGCACCGGCGACGCCCCGCGCCGCCGCGGCCGCCCGCGCAAGCACCCGCGCTGAGCGAGTAGGCAGGATTGCCAGTAGGCAAGCTTGCCAGCAGGCAAGGTTGCCAGCAGACCGCGCGCGTCGTTCACCCGGTGGTCGGGCGCTTCTTCGCGAGCAACCCGTACTGCTTCGCCTTCTCGGAGAACGTCCGGATCGGCATCGAGATGAGCTGGGCGGCGCGCGTCTGGTTGCCGCCGGTCGCCTCGAGCGCGGCGCGCATGCGCGCGATCTCGAGCTCGCGGACCTCCTCGGCGAGGGGCCGCCAGACCGCGATCGGCCGCGAGTCGGCGGAGTCGCCGGTCGTCGCGCGGCTCGGCCGCGTCACCAGGCGCGGCCGGATGTGCTCCGCGGTCAAGACGGCCTCGGGGTGGGCCGCCGCGGCGTACTCCATCAGGTTCTTCAGCTCGCGCACGTTGCCGGGCCAGCCGTGGGCGAGGAGCAGCTCCATCGCCTCGTCGCTGATGGTCATCGGGTCGCGCTCGGCGCGCTTGCAGGCGTCGGCGAGGAAGCTTCGCGCCAGGTGCGGTAGCTCGCGAGGACGCTCGCGCAGGGGCGGCACGTGAAGGACGGCGCCGCACAGGCGGAAGTAGAGGTCCTGGCGGAAGCGACCGGACTCGACGTCGGCCTCGAGATCGCGGTGCGTGGCCGCGACGATGCGCACGTCGGACTCCCGCTCGCGGGTCTCCCCCACGCGCGTGAAGCGTCGGGTCTCGAGCACGCGCAGGAGCTTGGCCTGCGCGGCCAGCGTCAGCTCGCCGATCTCGTCGAGGAAGAGGGTCGAGCCGTCGGCGGCCTCGATGTACCCGACCTTGGTCGCGGACGCGCCGGAGAACGCGCCCTTCTCGTGGCCGAACAGCTCGCTCTCGATCAGCGTCTCGGCGATCGCGGCGCAGTTGAGCGAGATCATCGGCCGGTTGCGCCGCGGCGAGCGCGCGTGGATCGCGGTGGCGGCCAGCTCCTTGCCGGTGCCGGTCTCGCCATGGACGAGCACCGGGAGGCTGGCCCGGGCGAGGCGCTCGATGAGCGCGTACAGCCGGTAGACCGCGGGATCGGCGATGATGATGCGCTGCGAGCCGATCGTGACCGTCTGGTAGCTGATCGCGTTGTGCGTGGTCTGGCCCAGCGCGGCGCCGGCGGCGGCGCTCGCGGCGCTGGCCAGGAGCTGGTCGATGTCGGCGCCATCGCTCGGGCAGCTCGCGTGCCCCACCCGGACACCCGGATCGAGGTAGCGGCGGATGCGCGCGATGAAGGCCGACGCCTCCGTCCCCGCGGCCTCCGCGAGGAGGACGTACATCGTGGTCAGGTTCACCCAGGTGGCCGCGTCGATTCGCCGCAGCTGCGCGGTGAGCACGTGATCCACCTCGTCCACGTCGGTGACGGGGCTCGGCCACTTGAGGACGACGACCGTGAACGAGCGATCGTAGCGCAGCGAGCGCTCGAGCTCGTCGTCGAGCCGCTGCCGGAACTGCTCGGCGTCGAGCACCGTCGGCGGCGGGGGAGCGGCCGACAGGTAGTGGACGATGAGCGTGGCGTTGACGATCGAGATGGTGTCGCCCGGCACGAGCTGGCGCTGGCCGGTCACGCGCTCGCGGTTGACGAAGGTCCCGTTGTGCGAGCCGAGATCCGCGATGGTGATGACGTTGCCCTTCACCGTCACCCGCGCGTGCTGGCGTGAAACGCTGTCGTCGTCGATCCGCAGGTCGGCGTGATCCGAGCGACCGATCACCAGCGAGCCGTCGGCGGGCAGCGGATGCATCCACGAGGCGCCGTTGTGGAAGACGAGCAGGTGGTGCGCCACGGGCGTCGCCACCAGCGGCGCCACCTCCGCGCGCGTGTCCTCACCGCGCCCCCCGAAATTGGGCGTGATCACGTCGCCATCGTATCACCCGTCCGCGGTGATGGTCGTGCGATACTGACGCCGCTCGATGGGGGCGTCCGACGACTTCATTGGTCGCGTCGTAGGCGGATTCGTCCTGCGCGAACGCATCGGCGAGGGTGGTTTCGGCGCGGTCTACCGCTGCGATCAGCCGCTGCTCGGCCGCCAGGCGGTGGTCAAGGTCCTCCACCGCGCGCTGCGCGCCAACGAGGTCATGATCCAGCGATTCTTGCGCGAGGCACGCCTCGCCTCGCGCCTCGACCATCCGTACGCCGCGCACGTGTACGCCTTCGGCGTCGAGGAGAGCGACGGTCTCCTCTGGATCGCCATGGAGCTGGTCGACGGCGTGCCCCTCGACCGCTGGCTGCGCGATCGCGGACCGATGCCGCTCTCCGATCTGGTCCCCTTCTTCGAGCGTCTCGCCGAGGTGGTGCACACGGCGCACGAGCGCGGCATCGTCCACCGCGATCTCAAGCCATCGAACGTGATGGTGATCGAGCGCGCGGGGCGGCTCCTGCCCAAGCTGCTCGATCTCGGCATCGCCAAGCTCATCGACGACAAGGTCGGACCGAGCGCGTAGAGGTCGGCATCCTCGCCTTCGAGGCGCTGAGCGGACGGCGGCCGTTCCACGGCACCACGCTCGGCGAGTTCATCGAGCTCCACAAGCGCGCGCCCGTGCCGTCGCTCGGCGTCGGTCCGCCGGCGCTCGACGAGTTCTTCCGCCGCGCGCTGGCGAAGAAGGCCGAGGATCGCTTCGAGCATGCGCTCGCGCTGGCCGCCGGGCTGCGCGCGGCGTCGGGCGTCGCTGACACCGCCGCCGACCTGCCGCGGCTCGACGCGGACCTGCGCGACGGGTGGCTCGCCGAGGCTCCGCAGTTCCTCGCCGAGACCGTCGCCGCGCTCGACGGCGCGCGCAACGCGCACCAGGCACGCGACGCCGCGTGGGAGGTCGCCAGCGGCCTCGTCCGCTACCTCGTCGCCATCGCCATGGCGTCGCGCGCGCAGGTGCGCGAGGACCGGATCGAGCCCCAGCTGCTCGAGCTCCTGCGCGCCGCGACACGTCGAGATCTGGGCGACGACGAGCGCGTGCGCTTGATCCGGGCGATCGTGCGTCCCTTCGCGGCCCGGCGGGGCGCGTTCCCGATCCCCGCGCTCGTCGACCTCGTCACCCCGAGTGGCAGCGGCGACGACGCGCTCGAGGGCGTGCTCGCGCTTCGCACCTCGGGGGACGCCGGTGGCCGCGTCTCCGACGAGCACGTGCGGAGCCACCTCGCCCGGCTCCTGCCCGCCGTGGCCCGCCTGCTGCGCGCCGCCAGCTTCGTCCTCGATCATGCGCTGGTCGTCACCCGCGACGGCGAGGTCGAGCGCTGGGTCGGCCTGAGGCGGCCGCGACGCGCGCTCGCCGTGGTCCGCGACCGCCATCCGCCCGAGCGCCGCCCGGCGCTCCTCGGGCGTGACGGCAGCGTCGCGCTCGAGCTCTGGCCGCTGGTGCAGGTCATCGCCCCTGCCGCCGGAGCTGCCGAGGAGCTGTTCGTCTTCGACGGCCACGGTCGCCACGGCGCGCGCCTCGTCGCCGCGCCGATGGGCTTCGAGCACCGAGACGCCGCGGTCTGGGAGTGGCTCGGGGAGCACGTCCTCGGCGAAGCGGCGGCCGCGCCGGCGAGCGACGAGCAGCGCGCGCCGTACCTCGGGCTGGCGCCGTTCGGCGCGGCGGACGCCGATCGCTTCTTCGGTCGCGAGCGCGAGATCGACGCGTTCATCAACCGCATGCGCCAGATGCCGCTCCAGATCGTCGTCGGCGCGTCGGGCGCCGGCAAGAGCTCGTTCGTCCACGCCGGCGTGATCCCGGCGTTGCCCGGCGGCTGGCGGACGGTCTCCATGCGCCCCGGCTCGGCGCCGCTGGCCACGCTGCGCGCCAAGCTCGCCGACGAAGGGCTCGAGCCCGAGCTGTCACCGACCGCGTTCGCCCGTCAGCTCCTGGTCCGCATGCGCGAGCGCCGGCTGGTCCTCGTCGTCGACCAGCTCGAGGAGGTGTTCACCCTCTGCGGCGACGAGGCGAGCCGCGTCGAGTTCGCGCGCGTCCTCGGCGAGCTCACGATCTCGGACGAGTCGCCGATCCGCGTGGTGTGCACCGTGCGAGACGACTTCCTGATGCGCTTCGAATCCCTGGCGCCCTTGCGCTCGCGCCTGTCGTCGAGCTTGTTCCTGCTCGGCAACCCCGCCCGCGAGGACCTCGTGCGGTGCGTCGTCGAGCCGGCGCGACGCGTCGGGTACGCGTTCTCGGATCACGATCTGCCGGGCGTGATGGTCGACGCCGTCGCGGAACGACCCGGCGCGCTGGCGCTCCTGTCGTTCACCGCGTCGCGCCTGTGGGAGCTACGAGATCGCCGCGTGCAGCAGCTCACCCGCAAGGCCTACGACGCCATGGGCGGCGTGGGCGGCGCGCTCGGCGGCCACGCGGAGGCGACCCTCGCCGGGATGGGCGCCGAGGAACAAGGGCTGGTGCGCGAGGCCTTCCGGCGCCTTGTCACCGCAGATCGGACCCGGGCCACGCTCGGCGTCGAGGAGCTTCGCCAGATCCTCGACTCACCGCGAGCGTCCGCCGTGATCGACAAGCTGGTCGCGGCGCGCCTCCTCGTCGTCGCCGAGGACGAGTCGGGCGGTCACGTCGAGATCACGCACGAGGCGCTGATCGCGGCGTGGCCGCGGCTCCAGGAGTGGATCCGCCAGGACGCCGCTGGCGCGCGGATGCGCGATCAGCTGCGCGCGGCGAGCCGCCAGTGGCAGGAGCGTCACCGTTCGGACGGGCTCCTGTGGCGCGACGACGCGCTGGCCGAGCTCGAGCGCTGGCGGCGCCAGTTCGGCGAGCAGGGCCTGACGGAGCTCGAGCGCACCTTCGCCGACGCGAGCCGGGCCGCCGCGCGGCGTTCGCGACGCGTGCGTCGCGGGCTGGCGCTGGGCGCGTTCAGCGTGATGACGATCGCGGTGCTCGTGCTCGTCGCGTTCAGCCGCGAGGCGCGGTCCCAGCGCAACCTTGCGCGCGACAACGCCGCCAGGGCCCAGCGCCTCGCCGACGAGACCCGCCATCGCGCGGCCGAACAATCGGCCGAGCAGGGCCGCGTCGCCCTCCAGCAGGGCCAGCACGACACGGCGCTCCTCCACTTCCTCGCGGCGATCGATCAGGGACTCCGGCGCACGCCCGCCCTCGACTTCATGCTCGCGGAGGCGGTGTCGCCGCTGGCATCGCAGCGGCTCGTCATGCGTGGCCACGGAGACAGCGTGACCGCGCTGACGCGCATCGACGACAAGCGGTTCATCTCGGCGGGCCAGGACGGCACGGCGCGAATCTGGGAGGTCGCGACCGGGAGGCAGCTGGCGCTCGTCCGGACGCCGAGCCCGATCCTCGACATGACCGTCGATCGCGGAGGCGAGCGGACGCTGACGACCGGCAGCGACGGATGGAAGCGACTCTACACGCTCGATGGACAGCTCCTCCGTGCGTGGCCGCCGTCGGACGAACCGCTCCCCAGCATCCCGGCGTTCGATCCCGAGGGGCGACGCATCGTGACGCTCTCGACGAGGTCGGCGACGGTGTGGGATGTCGAGACCGGTGCACGCCGCCTTGACTTCGCGGTCGGCGGCGGCCCGGCGCCCTTCATCCCGGACCGTGCGCTGTGGAGTCCCTCCGGCGACGCCATCGTGGCCGTGGGTTACCAGAGCGCGGAGGTGCATGACGCGGAGACCGGCGCCCTTCGATTCCACGCGGGCGGCTTCCGCGAGGCCGTGGGGAGCGTGGCCTTCTCGCTGGATGGCCGGCTGTTGGCGCTCGGAGCGTTCGACCGCAGCATCCACGTCTGGAACGCGCGAACCGGACGGGTCGCGCACGCGCTCCAGGGGCATTCGGACGCGGTCGAGATCGTCCGGTTCGATCCGTCGGGGCGATACCTCGTGTCGGCCAGTCGAGACCGCACCGTGCGCGTCTGGGATCTGACGACGGGGCGCCTGCACACCGAGCTCCACGCCAACGACGCGACCGTGACGTCGCTCTCATTCGACACGGCCGGGACCCGGATGGTGACCGGTGCCGAGGACGGCAGCATCTTCGTCTCCGAGTTTCCGCACGGTCGCCCGCTCGGCCGGTTCGTCGGACATGCCGGAGCGATCACCGAGCTGGTCCTGCGCGACGGCGCGCTGGTCAGCGCGAGCGCCGACGGAACCGTCCGGTCGTGGAGCCTGGATGGAGTCGCGGCGGCCTCGTTCGATGCCCCCTGCGACGACCCGTACTTCCTCGAGCTCGACGTCGCACGCGAGCGGATGGCCGTGGGCTGCGTCGAGGGCCAGGTCCAGCTGCGATCCTTCGATGGGCGCGTGCTCCACGACCTGCCCCCGCATCCCGACGAGCTCACCGCGCTCGGTGTCACGGTCGACGGCGGCGTGTTCAGCGCATCGCCCGCGCTGACACGGATCTGGCGACCGGAGCGCGAGCTGCGTGTGAGCGCCGATCCGGGTGACGAGCTCGTCGCCGCTCGCCTCTCGAGTGACGGGCGGTGGTTGGCGACGAGCAGCGCGCGCGGCCTGCTGTCCGTCATCGATGCGAGCTCGGGAACGCGGGTCGCGGAGTGGACCGAGACGCAGCCGGCGCTGGCCCTGTCGTTCTCCGCCGCCGGAGCGCACCTCGTCGCGTCGAGGGCGAACGGGCTGGGCGTCTACGACATCGGCGGCGCCACGAAGCTCGCGACCATCGCGGTCGAGAACGTGACCGCCGGCGATGCCGCGGCCTCCGGCGACATCGCGATCGCCCAGGGCAGCCAGCTCGAGCTCTGGTCCGCTGCCGGGCAGCGTCGCTGGTCGGTCGAGGGCGCGCATACCGGCGGCGTCGCGGTGCTCGCGTTCTCGCCCGACGGAACCATGCTCGCGAGCGGGGGGCGTGACGGATCGATCCGCTTGTGGGAGGCCGTCGCCGGGCGCTCCGAGCTGACGTGCGCCGGGCACGAGGGCCGTCTCGTCGCGCTGGCGTTGACACGCGACGGCTACGTCGTCTCGGCCGGCGTCGATCGCACGGTGCGCATCTGGGACGCGTCGACCTGCCAGCAGCTGCGCTGGTATCGCGACGTTCATCAATCCACCGTCTTCGCGCTCCGGATCGCCGAAGCGACCGGGCAGATCGTGACCACCGGTGCGGACGGACGCATCGTCGTCCGAACGGTGCCGTGGCGTGCCGACGAGCTGTCGCGGGCCCGGTCCCTTGCGGCGTGCATCCCGTTTCGACTCGAGGGTGGGCGCTTGAACCGCGTGACCGTACCCGGTGGGTGCGAGACCGATGTTGTCACCGAGGACCCGTCCACTGCACGTTGAGCCGGCAGACCATGTCGGCAGAGTCTGCCGGATGGCGGCCTCTGCCGGCCTCGGGCGTCGATGTTCCGCGGGGTTCGACCGCGTAGCCGCTGGCAAGCGACGTGCAACTCGCGGGAGGCATGAGGAAGACCAACGAGAAGCGCCTTTCGCTGAAGACCGAGTCGGTTCGCCACCTGACGCCGGAGAACCTGACGGCGGTGCAAGGCGGCGGCTACAACTCGTGCTGCTCCACCGCCGTGAGTCAGCGGATGACCTGCTCGACACAGGACACCGGTTGCTGCTACCGCTGAGAGATGATCGAACCGCGCGTGCACCTGTCGGGTGCTGACGCCGAGGCCGCGCGCGCCGCGATCCACGCGATCACGACCGATGCGCTGCAAGAGGAGGCGCAGCCGGCGGCGGTTTCGTCCACGGCGATCGGTCTGGCGATGCATGGTCTCTACCTGGATCGTGCCGGGTTGCCCGTCGGTGATTGGGTACAGGAGCAGCTCGAGCGAGGAATCGAGGCGCTGGGCCGAGGCGTGTTGCTCCGCTACTGGGGCGGATTGCCGGGGATCGGCTGGCAGCTCTGCCACGTGCTCGATCCGGCGGACGCCGACGCCGTGTGCTCGATGATCGACGAGAACCTGGGGGCGTGGGTCGATCGCGAGCGCTGGGAGCTCGACTACGATCTCGTCCGCGGGCTGGTCGGTTTCGGCATGTACGCCGTGGCGCGTGGGAACCACGCGCTGGCGCTGCGCGTGCTGGACCACCTCGAAGCGACGGCCGAGACGACCGAGTACGGGACCTGCTGGTTCAGTCGTCCCGAGTGGTTCACCGGCTACCGCATGGCAGAGCTGTATCCCCAGGGGACGTACGATCTCGGCGTGGCCCATGGCCAGGCTGGCGTGATCGGTCTCCTGGCGAGGTACGTCGCGGCGGGGATCGCTCCCACGCGAAGCGGTCCGCTGCTCGCGCGATCGGTCGAGCATCTCCTGGCGATCGCGCCGCAGCGGCCCGGCGCGCGCTTCCCGGGGCACGGCCGCCGTGCCGACGAACCCCACGAGCCCGCGCGCCTCGCCTGGTGTTACGGCGACGCTGGAACGGCGCTCACGCTGTTCGCCGCCGCGCACGCGGCCGGCCGACAGGACTGGCGAGCCGAGGCCCACGAAGTCGCGCGCCAGATGGCCAGGCGACCGTTCGAGAGCACGGGGGTCGTCACCGCCGGCATCTGCCACGGAGCGGCGGGTGTGGCCCACGCCTTCCATCGCCTGTATCGCGCGACCGGAGATGACGAGCTACGCGAGGCAACCCTCTGGTGGCTGAGGAAGACCCTCGAGCTGCGACGACCGGGTGAAGGCATCGGCGGCTACTTCGAGCTCGCCAATGATCATCCTCTCGCGGTGGCGGGGCTGCACGGCGCAACAGGCATCGCGCTGGTTCTCCTCTCCGCGATCACCGACGTGGAGCCCGATTGGGACGAGTACTTCATGTTCGGGGTCGAGCCGGGCGCGTAGGATAGAGCGACGGAATGGCTGCACCCAAGGGGATCCGCGCGGGTGACGGCATCGTCCTGCGCACACCGCTCCTGCCGCTCACCGAGCTACCGGTGTGGGCGGCGGGGGGCGACGAGGCGGCGGCGCGCCGGTACCTGCTGGACCTGATCACGCGGCCGGAGGTGAACGAGGCGATCTACGTGGCGTCGCCGAGCCTCCACGCGGCCCTCGAGAGCTGGCGGTCGGCGCCGACGTCGGCGGCCGGGCAGCGGATCGAGCCGGCGGTGGCGAAGTACGTGGCGCGCATGATGGGGCGGGCCACGCCGTTCGGGTTGTTCTCGGGCGTGTCCGCCGGTCGGCTCGGCCCGAAGACCGAGCTCGTGCTCGCGCCGCGCGCCGAGTACCGGCGGCGCACGCGGCTCGACAACGACTACCTGTTCCTGCTGCTCGACGAGCTGGGACGCGATCCGGCGGTTCGGGCCCGGCTCGGCTACCGGCCGAACACGTCGATCTACCGGAGCGCCGGCCGGCTGCGCTACGCGTGCGCTCGGCTCCAGGGCACGGAGCGGAGCTATCACCTCGTCGCGGTCGAGCCGACCCCGTACCTCCTGGCCACGCTCGAGCGCGCGGCGAGCGGCGCGCACCTCGCCGACCTGGCGGCGGGGCTCGTCGATGACGAGGTGACCCTCGACGAGGCGCAGGCGTACATCGACCAGCTCGTCGACTCACAGCTCCTCGTGCCCGAGCTCGGCGTGAGCGTGACCGGACCTGAGCCGATCGATGGGGTCCTGGCCCAGCTCGCGGCGCCGGAGCTCGAGCCGGTGGCGCGCGTGCTCTCGGCGGTGCGCGGACAGATCGCCGACCTCGACCGGCGCCTGGGCAACCCCGTGACGGTCTACGCCGACATCGCCGGCGCGCTCGGCGCGCTGCCGGCCAAGATCGAGCTCGGGCGCCTGTTCCAGGTCGACATGGTGAAGCCGGCGCGCGCCCAGGTCGGCATGCGCATCGCGGCGGACGTCGCCACCGCGACCACCCAGCTTTTGCGGCTCGCGCGTCCTGCCAGTGACCTCGACGAGTGGAAGCGGCAGTTCCGCGAGCGCTGGGAAGATCAGATGGTGCCGCTGGGCGAGGCCCTCGACGAGGAGTCGGGCATCGGTTTCGAGACCATGCGCGGGCCGGGCTCCGAGGGAGCGCCGCTGCTCGCCAACTTGCCGTTCGGCGGCGCGGCTGGCGAGGAGCGCGTGCGCTGGTCGCGCTACGAGGCGCACCTGGCGCGCCGGCTGGTGCGTGCGCTCGCCGCCGGCGAGGACGAGCTCGTGCTCGACGAGGCCGACCTCGCCGCGATGCAGTCGCCGGCGTCGGCGCCGACGCTGCCCGACGCCTTCAGCGTGATGTTCCGCCTCGCCGGCACGGCCGCGGAGCTCGCGGCCGGGTCATCGCGCATCCTGTTCGAGGGCGCCAACGGCCCGTCGGGCGCCAAGCTGCACGGTCGCTTCTGCCATGCCTCGCCGGAGATCGACGCCATGGTGTGTGCTCACCACGAGCTCGAGGAGGCCCAGCGACCGGACGTCGTGTTCGCCGAGATCGTGCACCTCAACGAGGGCCGGATCGGCAACATCCTGTGCCGACCGGTGATGCGCGGGCACGAGCTCGTGTACCTCGGCGTCTCGGGCGCGCCGGCGGAGCGCCAGATCACGATCGACGACCTCCTGGTCGGCGTCCGCGGCGATCGCGTCGTCCTGTGGTCGCGCCGGCTCGATCGCGAGGTGCTGCCGCGGCTCACCACCGCGCACAACTTCCGGCTGCGCAGCCTGTGCATCTACCGCTTCCTGTGCGCGCTGGCCGGGCAGGGCACGAGCGGCGTCGGGTTCTCGTGGGGGCCGCTCGCCGGTGCGCCGTTCCTGCCGCGGGTCCGGCTCGGCCGCGTGATCCTGGAGCGCGCGAGCTGGACGCTCGACGAGGCAGAGCTCGCGCCGATCACCGC
>JAIOII010001609.1 GCA_019912685.1 Kofleriaceae bacterium | reverse complement strand
GCACACCGCGCGGCTCGCCGACGATCCCGACGACGCACCGCTCTCGCGGCTCCTGGGCGAGCTCCACCTCGCCGCGGGTCGCCGCGACGACGCCAAGGCGGCGTGGCTCTTCGCCGAGGCCCTCGGCGACACCCCGGCGCGCACGCTCCGCGTCCAGGCGTTCGGCCCCGAGCGCGGCCTCGACCACTTCGACGCCGCGCTCGACTTGCTCGACCGGCGGCTGCGCGAGGACGCGGCCGCCGAGTTCGAGACCGCCGTCGACGCGTTCCGCCAGGAGCTGCGCGCGCCCGGCGACGGCGCGCACCGCTACCTGGCCAAGTCGCTCTACAACTCGGCGCTCCTGCGCGAGCTGAAGGTAGCCGACGAGGTCATCGAGCCCAACCTGCGTGAGGCCGTCGAGCTCGACGGGGCCTACGCCGACGCGATGAACAGCCTGGGCACGCTGTGCCTCCGTACCGACCGCGTCGACGAGGGTCTGCAGTGGTTCGCCCGCGCCGGCGAGACCGACCCGACCGCCGGTCAGCCCTGGTACTACCGCGCCCGTCACTTCGCCGAGAGCGGCGACCACGCGCAGGCGATCGAGGATGCGACCAAGGCCTTCGACGCGTACGCGCGGCGCGGCCAGACCCAGTTCGCCGCCGACGCCGTGATGATGCGCGGCCGCAGCAACGAGAACCTCGGCCGGCTGCAGGACGCGCTGCGCGACTACGACCTGGCGTACGAGTACGGCCACCCGACCGGCTACGCGATGGGCGATCACATCCGCCAGCGCATCGCCGTGGAGGATCCGGATAGCGACCAGGCCGGCGAGCTGCTGGAGAAGGTCATCGAGCGGATCGAGGACGGTGAGTGCCCGTGGGCACAGATCGAGTTCCTCGAGAGCCGGACCGGCGCCGACGAGAAGGCCACCGCGCTGGTCGCCAAGCTCAAGGGCAAGACGCCGCTCGACGGCGACGAGCTCCGCTGGCTCGTCGAGTTCCTGTACGCGTCGTGAGCGCGGACGCCGAGGTCGCGGCCGCGCGCATCGACGTCGCCGCCGTCGATGACGTCTCCGGCGACGTGGTCGACGCGGCGCGGTCGCCCGACGGCCGCTGGCGCCTGGAGACCACGCCGGTGCGCACCCGCAAGATCGACGTCGCGACCGGCGAGACGACCGTCGTCCTCGAGGGCTGGCTGCAGGTCGCGCCGGCGTGGCTGCCCGGCGGCCGGCTGTGCGTGCTGTGCACCGAGGGCGCCGCGGACCTCGACCTCGCCGACCCGGAGCTCGGCTCGCTGCGCACGCTGCGCGAGGCCTTCCCCGGGCCGGATCGCGTGGTCCGCGTGCAGTCGAGCGGGCTGCTCCACGTGATCGACGGCGACGGCGGCTACCTCCACCACGTGAAGGTCGACGCCGACCGGATCGACGCGGCGCCGGCGCGCGGCCTCGTCGTGCTCACCCGCACTCGCACCGGCAAGCGATCGCGCTGGGGCACCGCGATCCTCCTCGCAACGCCGGCCGGGCTCGTCGTCCTCGCCAAGCACCCGGCGGACATCGGCCGGCTGGTCGTGTCCGGCGAGCGCCTGTTCGGCTCGCACGGGTTCGAGCTGCTCGGCGTCGACGCCGCGATCGCCGCC
>JAIOII010001608.1 GCA_019912685.1 Kofleriaceae bacterium | reverse complement strand
CCCGCCGCCCGCTGCCCTGGCGGCCCCGGCCGGCGGGGGCGCCGACCTCTGGAGCCTGCGCGCGTTCCGCGAGCTCGACGACGCGCTCCTCCGCCTGCGCTTCGATTACCCGGAGATCGGCGTCGTCACGCTGCGCACGACCGGCGACCGCGCCCACGTGCTCGCCCACGACGCCGCGCTCGACAAGGACGGCTCGGGCTTCGCGCGCGAGGTGCGCCTCCTCCAGCGCCGCGTGCTCAAGCGCCTCGACAACACGGCGCGCTCCCTCTTCGCCGTCGCCGACGCGCCCGGCTCGAACTTCAGCGGCGTCCTGCTCGAGACCGCGCTCGCCGCCGACCGCTTCTACATGCTGATCGACGGTGACGCGCAGGTCGCGGTCGCGACGTCGCCGGCCAACGCCGGCCAGAACCCGATGGGCAGCGGCCTCTCGCGCCTCGAGGCGCGCTTCTACGGCGACCCGGCCGGCGTCGAGCGCGTGCTCGCGCGCGGCGCCGACGGCCCGATCCCGTCGGAGGAGTGCGAGGAGCTCGGCCTCGCCACGATCGCGCTCGACGACATCGACTTCGCCGACGAGCTGCGCATCGCCGTCGAGGAGCGCGCCTCGCTCTCGCCCGACGCGCTCACCGGCATGGAGGCGTCCCTGCGCTGGGTCGGCCCCGAGACCCTCGAGACCAAGATCTTCGGCCGGCTCTCCGCCTGGCAGAACTGGATCTTCACGCGCGCCAACTCGACCGGCCAGCACGGGGCGCTCACGCTCTACGGCCGCCCCGAGCGCCCGTCGTTCAACTTCACCCGCACCTGATCCCGCGACCCGAGGCACCCGATGTCGACCATCCTCAACGACGACAAGATCCCGAACAACGTCAACCTGTCCTCGGACCGGCGGCTCCAGCGCGCGCTCGAGGCGTGGCAGCCCGGCTTCCTGTCGTGGTGGCAGGAGATGGGGCCGGCCGGGTTCCAGGCCAAGGACGTGTACCTGCGCACCGCGATCTCCGTCGAGGCGAACGGCTGGGCGCACTTCGACTACGTGAAGATGCCCGACTACCGCTGGGGCATCTTCCTCGAGCCCAAGCAGGAGGGCCGCGTCCACGGCTTCGGCGACTTCGAGGGCCAGCCGGTGTGGGACGAGGTCCCCGGCGAGTTCCGCAACATGCTGCGCCGCCTCGTCGTCACCCAGGGTGACACCGAGCCGGCGTCGGTCGAGCAGCAGCGCATGCTCGGCCAGACGGCGCCGTCGCTCTACGACCTGCGCAACCTGTTCCAGGTGAACGTCGAGGAAGGCCGCCACCTGTGGGCGATGGTCTACCTCCTCCACACGTACTTCGGGCGCGACGGCCGCGAGGAGGCCGACGAGCTCCTCGCGCGTCGCTCCGGCGACCGCGATCGCCCGCGCATCCTCGGCGCGTTCAACGAGCCCAACAACCACTGGCTCTCGTTCTTCATGTTCACGATGTTCACGGACCGCGACGGCAAGTACCAGCTCGCCGCGCTGGCCGAGAGCGGCTTCGATCCGCTGGCGCGCACCTGCCGCTTCATGCTGACCGAGGAGGCGCACCACATGTTCGTCGGCGAGACCGGCGTGCAGCGCATCGTGAAGCGCGCGTGCGAGCTGATGAAGCAGCCGGGCGGCGACGTGCGCGCCCAGGGCGGCATCGACCTGCCGACGATCCAGAAGTACCTGAACCTCTGGTACACGCTGTCGCTCGATCTCTTCGGCGGCGAGGTGTCGTCGAACGCGGCCGACGCCTTCGCGGCCGGCCTCAAGGGCCGCTACAAGGAGGACAAGTACACCGAGCACAAGCTCGTCGACTCGTTCTTCGCGATGGACGTGCTCGAGGGCGGCAAGGTCGTCCACAAGGACGTCGCGATGCGCAACGCGCTCAACGAGGTGCTGCGCACCGAGTACATCAAGGACTGCCAGCGCGGCGTCGATCGCTGGAACAAGACGATCAAGGACGAGGGCATCGACTTCGTGCTCACGCTGCCGTCGAACAAGTTCCACCGCCAGATCGGCATGTGGTCGGGCTCGTACTTCACGCCCGCCGGCGAGCTGCTCGACGCCGCGACGTGGAACGCGCGCCGCAGCGAGTGGCTCCCCAGCGAGGCCGACGAGGCCTACGTGAAGAGCCTCATGATGCCGGTCACGGAGCCTGGCAAGATGGCCGGCTGGATCGCGCCGCCGGCCAAGGGCATCAACGGCCTGCCCGGCGAGTTCGTCTACGTCCGCCTCGACTGAGCGGCGTAGAATGGAGCGCGATGAGGGTCGCGCTCGGGTCGCTCCTGGTGGCGCTGGCAGCGTGCGGTGGCGGCTCGCCGGAGGAGACGGATCCGGGGGACCTCACCTGCGCGCAGATCCAGCGCGGGCTCGGTGAGCGACTCGCGGAGGTCTCCCGGCAATGCACGACGGCGGCGGACTGCGGGGCTGTTGGCTATGCGTCGCGCGACGGCATCTACGCGACGTGCGACTGTGCGCCGTACTTCGGTACCAGCTGCACCGGGACCGGCGTGAACGCCGCTGCATGGCAGGCGGATGACCGCGTTCAGGCGCTGCTCGTCGAATGGACATCGCGCTGCGCGACACCTGAGGCCTGCGCCGATGGCGCCCTGTGTGCATGTGACTGCGGTCGCGGCGAGCTCTCGTGCCGCGATGGCGCTTGCGTCGTCGGAGACTACAACTGCTTCCCGCCGTTCCCGGCCGACGCCGCCATCGACTGAACGCGTGCGCCGCTACTGGTTCGGGATGCCGAACGTGAAGCCGTGCCAGTTCTCGGCGTTGACCGTCGTCCACGAGATCGAGGAGACGGTGCCGGCGAACTGGATGGCGCCGTGGCCTTCGTTACCGCTGATCGTGCTGGTCCCCTCGACGGCGATCACGCCGTTGCCGTAGTAGCCCTGGCCATAGCTGAGGAGCGTGATGTTGGTGTCGAACACGTACTTCACGTTGGCGCCGCCCTGGCCCAGGCTGAGGATGCCCATGACGAGGCCGGTCACCGGCGGATCGAACGTGACGGTGTTGGTGAGCGCGCTGCCGCTGATCCGGATGATGTCGGTGTTGGGCGACGGGCCGTTGGCGGTGACGGCGTTGATGTACGGCGCGTCCGGCAGCCAGTAGTTGGTCCCGCCGCTCGTCTGCGCGCTGCGGAGCTCGCCGCTGTACGTGATCGTGACGGTCCCCGAGGGCGCCGCGAACGTGCCGCTCGCGCTGCCGGGCGTTCCGGTCGTCGCCGACGTCCAGTCGGCCCAGTAGAACTGCTGCTGCATGACGGCGTCCGGCGTCCCGCCGGCGTCCATGCCCGCGTCGCCGGCGTCCATGCCTGCGTCGCCGGCGTCCATGCCCGCGTCGCCGGCGTCCATGCCTGCGTCGCCGGCGTCCATG
>JAIOII010001607.1 GCA_019912685.1 Kofleriaceae bacterium | reverse complement strand
GACCGTGGGGCCCGGCGCAGCCGGGGAAGGCTTGTCGGGCACGGGCACGGAGCCGGCGGCGGGCGCGGCCGGCTGATCGATCCGGACCACGCGATGCCGGATGACCTTGCGCGGCTTGATCTCGGCCTGCGTGTCCTCGTCGAGGACGCGCGTGACGCGCGCGCCGAGCCGGGTCGCCTCGTTCGCGGCTTCGATCGCCGCCTCGCGCGAGCGCAGACAGTTGTCGCAGCGCTCGCACCTCGGCGCGTCGGGCTCGCCGAGGTACGCGAGGATCGCCTGGTTGCGGCACCCCGGCGCCTTCACGTACGTGAGCAGCGCGTCGAGGCGCTGCCGGTCCATGATGCGCCGCGCCTCGTACTGGCGCCCCTTCTCGTTGAGCAGCTCGTCGGGCAGCGGCGGATCGGCCAGCTCGAAGACGCCGCCGTCCTTCTCGACGATGAAGCCCTCGTCCTTGAGGAGCGAGAGCACCGTGCGCGTGCGCTGCTGGCCCACGCCGGACCCGAGCGCGACGTTGGCGACGTTGATCGGCGTGTCGTCGCGCATCGGGCCGCGCGCGGCGTCGACGTACGCCTCGAGCGCCTCGTACACCGCGCGCACCTGGCGGCGCGTCGGGTACGTGCCCGACAGGAAGTACTCCTGGATCGCGACGTCGTCGGGAGAGAACAGGAGCACGCAGCGGCTCGGCTTGCCGTCGCGGCCGCCGCGCCCGGCCTCCTGGGCGTACGCCTCGAGCGAGCCGGGCACGTGGTAGTGGAGGACGTTCCGGATGTTCTTCTTGTCGACGCCGAGCCCGAACGCGTTGGTCGCGAGCATGACCAGGTCGGTCGCTTCCATGAAGCGCTCCTGCTCGGAGTCGCGATCGTTCTTGGTCATGCGCCCGTGGTACTTGGCCACCGGGATGCCGTGGCGGCCGAGCGACTCGTAGAGCTCCTCGACCTTCTTCACCGTCGCGCAGTAGACGATGCCCGGGCGCGGCAGCTTCTTCAGCAGCGTGACCAGGGTCTTGACCTTGTCGTCCTCGCCCGGGAACGTGATCACCTCGTAGTGGAGGTTCGGGCGATCGAAGGTCGTCGTGACGATCTCGGCGTCGTCGATGCCGAGCTGGTGCTTGATGTCCTCGCGCACGTGCGGCGGGGCGGTCGCCGTGGTGGCGAGCACCGGCGGCCGGCCGACGTCCTCGAGCGCCTTGCGCAAGGACAGGTACGCGGGGCGGAAGTCGTGGCCCCACTGCGAGACACAGTGCGCCTCGTCGACGACGAAGCGCGAGACGCCGACGTCCGCTGCGCTCCCGCGCAGGAACGCGCGGAACTCCGGATCGGCCATGCGCTCGGGCGTCGTGAGCAGGAGCTTGCCGCCCGGCGCGTGGATGAGCGCGTCCATCTCGCGGCGCTGGCGCACGGTCAGGGTCGAGTCGATGCGCGCGACGGCGACCCCCTTCGCCACCATCTTGTCGACCTGATCCTTGATGAGGGCGATGAGCGGCGAGACGACGACGGTGAGGCCGGGCAGGACGAGCGACGGGAGCTGATAGAGGAGCGACTTGCCCGAGCCCGTCGGCATGACGGCGATGACGTCCTTGCCGCCGAGGATGAGATCGAGCGCCTCGCGCTGGCCGGGCCGGTAGTCCTTGATGCCGAGGACGCTGCGTCCGACCTCGAGGAGCTCGGTGGACGTGCGCGCCTGGTGCGCGGCGCCGGCGGGCTTCGCCGGCCGGGCGGGCTCGGTCACCATCTCCTTCGCCGCCGCCCTGGCGTCCTTCTTCGCCGACTTCCTGGGCACCGCCGCCGCCGCCGCC
>JAIOII010001606.1 GCA_019912685.1 Kofleriaceae bacterium | reverse complement strand
GTCGTGCGGTTCCCGCGGCGCGGCTGCGGCGTCGGCGGGGGCGGCGTCGTCTGGCCGCTCGCCGTGATCGAGCCCTCGGAGCCGCGCGGGCGCGTGACGAGCGCTCGCAGCGGCGCCGCCGTCAGCATGAGCTCGAGCTCGCGCGCGCCGGTCGTGGGATCGATCGGCACCACCGCCGCGTCGAGCTTGGAGAGGGCGAGGGCGAGGATCACGAAGTCCGGGACGTTGCCGAGCATCAGCCCGACCCACGCGCCGTCCTTGATGCCCATCGCCTTGAACTCCTGCGCGCGTCGATCGACGCGGTGGAGCAGGCCGCGCCAGGACAGGTAGTTGTCCCTGTAGACCAGGGCCTTGTTGTTGCCCTGGGCCCGCGCGGCGCGTTGCAGCCACTGATAGAGGAGGGTCATCGTGGAGGTGCGGACACAATGCGCACAGATCGCGCCGCGCGCACTGTAGCAGCGGCAGCCTTCGTGCTCAAGGTGGTCTGTCCAACACTCGCGCGGGCTCTTGATCGGGCCGGGTTCCCCCGTCTTAATCGGGGGCTCTGATGCCATCCGACGTCCAGGACCCGCCCCAGCATCGCGAGGAGCTGGAGGCCCTTCGCCGCCGCCTCGACGATCACGGGGCGCTGCTCCGGAAGAATCAGCAGGCGGTGGCCGAGCTGGCGGAGTCGGTGGGCCGGCTCGTGACGACGCAGCGCCGCCGCGAGAAGTGGCTGAACGTCAACTCGTTCGTCGCCTACCTCATCTTCACCGTGCTGCTCGGCGGCGCGTTCCTGACCCTCTACCGGTCGCGGGCGCGCGAGCTCGTCCACGCGCGCGACGCCGCCGTCTCCGAGCGCGACGTCGCGCGCTCGCGCGCCAAGGCGCTCGACGACACGCTCGCCGCGCGCGACGCGGGCACCCGGGCGGCGTGGGACTACTTCCAGCTGCTCCAGGCCAACAAGCGCGCCGAGGCGGTTGCCCGCTACGGCGAGCTCGATCCGGGCGCGCTCACGCCGACCGAGAAGGTGGTGTTCGCAGAGGGCCACAAGCAGGCGCGCGAGGCGCTGGTCGACGCCGGCTACCTCGCCGGCCTCGACGCCGCGAAGGGCGGCGATCACGGCAAGGCGATCGGCGAGCTGAAGCGCGCGCTCGCGTACGAGGAGGAAGGGCCGCGCGCCGCGCAGATGCGCTACTACCTCGGCGTCGCGCTCGTGAAGTCGAAGGAGCCCGAGAAGGGCAAGCGCGAGCTCGAGCTGGCGCTCGCCGGCCGCGTCGAGCAGAGCGGCGCGGTCGACGCGCGCTTCTGGCTGGCGTCGGCGCTCGAGGCGATGGGCGATCTCCCGGCGGCGCGGACCGAGTACGAGCGGTTCGCGAGCGCGCAGCCGTCGCACCTGCTGAGCGTGGCGGCGCGGCGCAAGGCGATGGCGCTCGCGCGCAAGGCGACGCCCACCAATTGACCGAGGCAGCGAGGTCGCGATCGACGAGGACGCTCGCTGCCGCGGTCGTCCTGGTCGCGGCGTGCGGCGGCGATGACGGTCACGGCGGGCAGGAGATCGACGCCGCCGCCGAGGACGACGCGACGCCCGCGGCCGCCGATGGCTCGTGGGAGCGGCCGTTCGTGATCGACGCGGTGCCGTTCGCCGTCGACGGCACCACGGTCGGCGCCGGCGAGCGCCGCGTCACCGCGTACGACTGCGCCCCGGCGATCGCCGAAGGCGGCGGCGAGGTCGTGTACCGGCTCGACCTCGACGCGGCGACGATCGTGACCGTCGCCGTCGAGGCGGCGGCCGGCGGCGGCGACGTCGACGTGCACCTCCTGCGCGCGCCGATGGTCGACTGCATCGCGCGCGACGACCGCGGGCTGGTGGCCGACCTCGCGCCGGGGAGCTGGTGGGTGAGCGTCGACACGTACAGCGGCGGCGCCGGCGGCGAG
>JAIOII010001605.1 GCA_019912685.1 Kofleriaceae bacterium | reverse complement strand
ACGCCGAGCGCCGCAAGCGCGAGCTGCGCAAGCTGCTCGAGCAGCGCGCCGGCACGACCGGCGACGCGCTCGTGACCGAGCTGGCGGCGGCCTCCGCGCTCCGCAACGTCGAGCAGATGAGCGCGGACCCCGCCACCGATCGCGAGGCCAAGCGCGTCCTCGAGATCGCGTCGTCGCGCTACCGCAACCACTTCCTCACCGAGCGCAACCAGTCGACGTTCCGCCTCGAGCCCCAGGTCATGGAGGCGCTCCTGCGCGAGGGCGGCAAGGTCCACGCCGCCGTCGAGGAGGTCGCCAACGTGAAGCTGCTCGTGACCGAGAGCGAGAACACCGTGCGCCTCGATGGCCTCGACTCGCTCGGCCGCGAGGTCGCGCGCCGCGTGCTCGGCAAGCTCGCCAAGAAGCCCGAGTCCGCGGCCGACGCGTCGGCTGCGCCGCGCGAGTGGACGCAGCGGATCAAGGACCACCTCGACGGCGAGGTGCGCACGCTCGGCAAGAAGGCCTTCCAGACGCTCGAGATCGGCAAGGCCGATCCGGAGATCGTGTGGCTCGTCGGCGCCCTCAACTGGCGCACGAGCTACACGCAGAACCAGTGGCTCCACGCCGTCGAGGCGTCGTTCCTCGCCGGCATGATGGCGGCCGAGCTCGGCCTCGACGAGAAGCTCGCGCGCCGCGCCACGCTCATGCACGACATCGGCAAGGCGCTCACCCACAAGATCGAGGGCTCGCACGCGGTGATCGGCGCCGACATCGCGCGCCGCGTCGGCGAGCCCGAGCTCGTCGCCAACGCGATCGGCGCGCACCACGCCGACGAGCCCTGCAACTCGGTCTACGCCCACCTCGTCGCCGCCGCCGACGCGATGAGCGGCGCCCGCCCCGGTGCGCGCCGCGAGATGGCCGAGGGCTTCTCGGCGCGGGTCGAGGATCTCGAGCGCATCGGCGCGTCGTACCGGGGCGTCGAGTTCGCCCACGCCGTCCACGGCGGACGCGAGCTCCGCGTCTACGTCCGCGAGCGAGATGTCGACGACCTCGCCGTGATCGATCTGTCGGCCGAGATCGCCGCCCGCATCGCGGATGAGCTGACGTTCCCCGGCCAGATCAAGGTGACGGTCATCCGCAGCTTCGCGGCCGTCGCCAGCGCCTCCTGACGGCAAGCCACCTGACTCTCACGTAAAGGTGAGATTCGGATTGACTCCCGCGGACTTCGCTCGCATAGTGCCAGGCATCGGCTCTAAACCTCACCTTCACGTAAGGGTTTGAGATCGGGCCGGAAGCGTAAGTCATGGAAAAGTCTCAGGCGAAGCTATTGCGCGTAGGAGAGCTGGCGAAGGCGGTCGGAAAGACTGTCCGCGCGATGCACCTCTACGAGGAGCTCGGCCTGCTCGAGCCGGTCGCGCGCTCGGACGGTGGCTTCCGCCTCTACGGTCAGGACGCGATCGACCGCATCAACTGGATCGTCAAGCTGCAGGCGATCGGCTTCACGCTCGCCGAGATCCAGGGATTCGTGGCCGACTTCCGCGACGCGGGCTCGGGTCGCCTGGCGACCGACCGCGTGCGCGCCGTCTTCAGCGACAAGCTCGCGCAGATCCGCGCGCAGATGACGCAGCTGCAGGTCATCGAGAACGACCTGCACGAGGCGATCGAGTACCTCGATTCGTGTCAGAGCTGCGCCGACTTCACGCCGCACGAGTGCGGCGTCTGCGATCACCACGGCCACGAGCACCACAAGGCGCCGCCGCTCTTCGCTGGACTGTCGCGCCGCGAGGCGCCGCGCAAGGAATTCGACGTGCCGGTCAGCGTGCTGACCAGCAGCCCCCGGAGCTCCCCGGATCAGGATAACTGAGCAGGACAACTGATGACGCTCAAGCTGCCCATCTTCATGGACAACCACTCGACGACGCCGGTCGATCCGCGCGTGCTCGAGGCGATGCTGCCGTACTTCACCGAGCAGTTCGGGAACGCGGCCTCGCGCAACCACGCCTTCGGCTGGGCCGCCGAGGCCGCCGTCGACAACGCGCGCGCGCAGGTCGCCGCGCTGATCGGCGGCGACGCCAAGGAGATCGTCTTCACGTCGGGCGCGACCGAGGCGATCAACCTCGCGATCAAGGGCGCGGCCGCCTACTACCGGAAGCAGGGCAACCACGTCATCACCGTCGAGACCGAGCACAAGGCGACGCTCGACACGTGCAAGCGGCTCCAGCGTGAGGGCGTCGAGGTCACGATGCTCCGCCCCGACAAGGACGGCCTGGTCACGCCCCAGCAGGTCGCCGACGCGGTCACCGACAAGACGGTGGTCGTCAGCATCATGATGGCGAACAACGAGATCGGCGTGATCCAGCCGATCGCCGACATCGTGAAGGCGGTCAAGGCCAAGAACGGCAAGACCCTCGTGCACTCGGACATCGTCCAGGCCGCGGGCAAGATCCCGGTCGACGTCGAGGCCCTCAAGCTCGACCTCGCGTCGGTGTCGGCGCACAAGATGTACGGGCCGAAGGGCATCGGCGCCCTCTGGGTCCGCCGCAAGCCGCGCGTCCGCATCGATCCGATCATCGACGGCGGCGGTCACGAGCGCGGCATGCGCTCCGGCACGCTGCCGGTGCCGCTCATCGTCGGCTTCGGCAAGGCCGCCGAGGTGGCGCAGGCCGAGATGGCGGCCGAGGCGCCGCGCCTGCGCGCGCTGCGCGACCGGCTGCTCCACGGCATCCAGGCGCAGCTCGTCGAGACGTACATCAACGGCTCGATGGAGCACCGCCTCCCCGGCAACCTCAACATCTCGTTCGCGTTCGTCGAGGGCGAGAGCCTGCTCATGGCGCTCAAGGACGTCGCCGTGTCGTCGGGCTCGGCGTGCACGTCGGCGTCGCTCGAGCCGAGCTACGTGCTCCGCGCGCTCGGCGTCGGCGAGGAGCTCGCCCACACGTCGATCCGCTTCGGCCTCGGCCGCTTCAACACCGAGGAAGAGGTCGACTACACGGTCAAGCTGGTCGTCGACTCGGTGAAGCGGCTGCGCGAGCTGTCGCCGCTCTGGGAGATGCACCAGGAAGGCATCGACATCCATTCGATCCAGTGGACTCCACACTGAACCGCAACGACTGAAGGACAATCGCCATGGCGTACTCGGACAAGGTCATCGATCACTACGAGAACCCGCGCAACGTCGGCTCGCTCGCCAAGGAGGACGAGGACGTCGGCACGGGCCTCGTCGGCGCGCCGGCCTGCGGCGACGTGATGAAGCTGCAGATCAAGGTCGTCGACGGGGTCATCGCCGACGCCAGGTTCAAGACGTTCGGCTGCGGCTCGGCGATCGCGTCGTCGTCGCTCGCGACCGAGATGATCAAGGGCATGACCCTCGATCAGGCCGCGGCGATCAAGAACACGAAGATCGTCGAGGAGCTCAACCTGCCGCCGGTCAAGATCCACTGCTCGGTGCTCGCCGAGGACGCGATCAAGGCCGCGGTCGACGACTACAAGAAGAAGCAGGCCGCGAAGTCGTCTTCCTGAGTCGTTCGCCGAGCCTCCGGAGGAAACATGATGTCCACCAACACCGCCCAGAAGCCCGCTCCGCCGCCGCCGCAAGCGGCGTCCGCCGCGACCGCCATCGACATCACGGCGGCGGCCGCCGACGAGATCGCGAAGCAGCGGGCCAAGCGCGGCACGCCCGAGGCGGCGATCCGCGTCGGCATCCGCGGCGGCGGTTGCACGGGCTTCACCTACGTCTTCGAGTGGGCCGACGAGCTGCGCCCGACCGACAAGGTGTTCGACGCCCACGGCGTCCGGGTCGTCACCGACCCGAAGAGCTTCGTCTACCTGCGCGGCATGCAGCTCGACTTCGTGCGCGGGATGATGGGGCACGGCTTCAAGTTCAACAACCCGAACGCCAAGGGCGCGTGCGGGTGCGGGGAGTCCGTCCAGTTCTAGGGACGGAACGAGGATGATGTTGTCGTCCGAGATCAACAAGGCGCCCACCCGGCCCGACCCGTTCGCGATGCTCGGACTGCCCGCGCGCTTCGACCTCGACACGCAGGCGATCGAGGCGCGCTTCCGCGAGCGCAGCCGCGAGCGCCACCCCGACCGGTTCGCGAGCGCGCCGGCGGCGGAGCGCGCGCAGGCGCTGGCGAAGGCGCGGGCGCTCAACGACGCGTACCAGGTCGTGCGCCGGCCGCAGCGCCGCGCCGAGGTGCTCCTCGAGCGCGCCGGCCTGACGATCGGCGACCACGAGCGCCTCGAGCCCGAGTTCCTGATGGAGATCCTCGAGCTGCGCGAGGAGCTCGCCCTTGCCCGCGCCGCCGGCCAGCTCGAGCTGGTGGAGAAGCTCCAGGGCGCGATGCAGGCGCGCCAGCGCGCGCTCGAGGCCGGGCTCGCGCCGCTCTTCGCCGCCGGCGACCCCGCGTCCCTGGCGAGGGCCAAGCGCGACCTCATCACGCTGCGCTACGTGGTGCGCTATCTCGACGAGTGCGACGCCGCGCTCGACGAGGAGTAACTCATGTTGTTCCAGATCTCGGAGCCGGGCGAGTCGAAGGAGAAGGCCGCCTGCAAGAAGCGCGTCGTCGGGATCGATCTCGGCACGACCAACTCGCTCGTCGCCCACGTGGCCGAGGCCTCGCCAGCGGTGATTGGTGACGACGCGATGGTGCCGTCGGTGGTCAGCTACCCCGCGGGCGGCGAGCCCATCGTCGGGCGGGCGGCCGTGGCGCGCGGCATCGAGCACGCGGCCGACACCATCGCGAGCGTGAAGCGCCTGATGGGGCGCGCGCTCACCGACGTGGCGGCGATCCAGCCGCTCGTGCCGTACCAGCTGGTCGACGATCAGGGCCGCATGGTCAAGGTCCGGCTCGGCGACGGGCGCGAGCTGTCGCCCGTGCAGGTGTCGGCGGCGATCCTCGCCGAGCTGCGCCAGCGCGCCGAGGCGTCGCTGGGCGGGCCGCTCGACGGCGCCGTCATCACCGTGCCGGCGTACTTCGACGACGCGCAGCGCCAGGCGACGCGCGACGCCGGCACGGTGATGA
>JAIOII010001604.1 GCA_019912685.1 Kofleriaceae bacterium | reverse complement strand
TGCGCGTGAACTCGGCGGCGAACGTCCTCGCGTCCTTGCCGTGGACGTGCTCCTCGATCTGGAACGCGATGAGGTGGCCGAGCACGTAGTTGAAGAGGTAGAGCGGCGTCGAGATCGTGTGCGAGTAGATCCCGACGAGCGCGGTCTCGCCCTTGCCGCCGAGCATCGGCGCGTAGTAGCGGTCCCAGACGTCACGGGCGATGCGCACGGTCGCCTCGCGCAGCTCGGCCGCGGTCGCGTCCGGGTGATCGTAGAGCCAGCGCCACACGTCGATCTCGACGAGCGCGGAGCCGGCGATCTCGCGCGTGTTCCAGAAGTGATCGAGGACGCGCAGGCGCTCCGCCTCGGCGCCGGGCGACGGCCGGCCGAGCAGCTCGAGGTCGCGCGCCTGGAACAGGAACGCGAGCGCCTCGGTGAAGGCCGTGTTGGGTACGCCGGCGAGGAGCGTGTGGTCGACCTCGTACAGCGAGAGGTACTGCTCGACGTTGTGGCCGAGCTCGTGGACCGCGATGTTGTAGCCCTTGTAGTCCATGCCGCCGGCCTCGACGCGCGTGCGCAGGTGCGGCTTGTCCCCGCGCCGCTGCGCCTGCATCGCGTGGCCGGCGCCGCGAGACGGATCGACGTCGATGCTGGCGGCGAGCGTCTTCGCCTGCTCGGCGGTGAAGCCGAGGTCGCGCAGGATGCGCGGCAGGTCGGCGGCGAACGCGGCGGCCGTCGGATAGCGGCGGCGGGTCTCGGCGTCGAGCTCGGCCTCGGGCACGTCGCCGCCGCCGAACTCGTACCAGAGGTCCTGCGCGGCGAGCGGCCGGCCGAGCTTGCCGGCGATCTCCTTGGCGGCCTCGGCGGCGAGCGGCGACTCGAGGAGCGCGACGATGAGGGCCCGCACGCGCTCCTCGGGCATCTCGGCGGCGGTGAACGCGCGGTCGAGGTAGGTCGGCGCGATCGGGACGTGGCGATCGGCCTGGCGCTGCGCGTGGAACGCGGCCAGCACCCTGGCGAAGCGCACGTCCTGCTCGCGCGCCGCGTCCCCCGGCGCATCGGGCGCGGTCGGCCGGTCGGCGGGCGCGTCGGCCTCGACGGTGTCGGCGGGCGCGACGGTGACGGCGTTGGTGAACGGGTTCCAGTCGAGCCGCGGGTTGTCGATCACGGCGCGCGGGATCGTCTGCGTGACGATGCGGTCCATCACCTTCACGATCGTGCGCTGCTTGGCGGCGCCGCCCTGGTCGGCGTAGTTGGCCTTGAGCTCGTCGCGCAGGTTCCAGTGGCTGATGAGGCGCTTGCCCCTGGGGAAGCGGCGCGCGCCGTCCTCGCCGAGGACGTGGTGCATCCACAGGTTGTAGCCGGCGATGTACGCGTCGTTCTCCGCCTCGTATGCGCTGATCGCGGCGACGACGTCGCCGGGCACGCGGCGGTCGAAGCGTCCGGTGAGCCGGACCTCCGCCCACTGCCGGCGGCTGTAGCCCTTCCCGTCGCGCAGGCGATCGGCCAGGGTCGTGAGCGGGAAGTTGAGGAGCGCGACGAACGCGAGCTTGTTCGCGAACATGTCCTCGGTGAGGTGCGCGCCGGGATCGAACGCGGCGAAGAGGCCGTCGACGGGCAGCACGGGTCCGGTGTCGACGTCGCTGTGCCAGCGCAGCGAGCGGGTCAGCTCGAGGCGGTGGCCGTCGAGCTGCTCGAGCTGCGCCTCGAAGCGCGCGAAGAGCGCGTCGACGTCCGCCGGCGCGGCGGCGAACTGCGCGGTGACGAACGCGACGAGGTCGCCGTCGGACGCGCGCCAGAACGACGCGACCTGATCGACCCCGCGCTCGATGCGCGCGCGGTGCGCCTCGCCGTGGCGGGCGACGAGCGCCTGCCTGGCCTTCGCGACCACCGCGGGATCGACGGGCGTGGACGTGTCGGCGGCCGCGGCGGTGGTGCTCGACGGCGTCTTCGCGTCCCGCGACGACGGACCGGGGCAGGCGACGAGCGGCAGCGCGAGCGTGGCGGCGAGGAGACGGCGAGCGATCACGCCGGGCATCCTGGCGCGGCGGCTGACCTCGCGCAATCGATTGTAGCCTCGCTTCCGGCTCGTCGCGGGTGCTACCCCGGAAGTGCTCGCTTCGCTCGCACCTGCCCCACTCCTCGCCGGGCTCGGCTAGAAGCGGCGGAGGACCGCGGCCGCGTGCTTGCGGACCGCGGCGCTCTTGTGGCGCTTGGCCGCGACCTTGAGGTGGGCCTTGGCGGGCGAGCCGATCACCTTGCGCAGGAACCAGCTCGCGTGGCCGCGCGTGCGCGGGCTGCCGAGCGTCGTGATCACGTTGCGGATGAGCGTGCCGTTCTTCTTGTACGCGGCGCTGCGCTTGATCGCGGCCTGGTAGTGCTCCATCGCGACCGACCACCACCGCTTCTCGTGATAGAGGTTGCCGAGGACGTACGGGATGTTCGCGCTCCTGGGGTTCTTCTTCCACAGCGCGCGCAGCCCGGCGATCGCCTCGTCGCGGTGTCCGGCGCGGGCGCGCGCGAGGGCCGACGCGACGGTCTTCGGC
>JAIOII010001603.1 GCA_019912685.1 Kofleriaceae bacterium | reverse complement strand
CCGTAGCCCCCGTGATACCCGCGGCCGCGGCGGCTACGGCGGCGGCGGCGGCTACGGCGGCGGCGGCTACCGCTGAGCCGGCCAGGGCGCGCGCGGACCTTCGACCAGCGCCCGCATCGCGTCCATCTCGAGCGCGAGGTGGTGATCGGTGCGCTGGCGGAGGAACTCGGTGAGCGCCGGCGGGGTGTCGTCCTTGCCCTCGCGCACGTAGGACATCGTGACACGCGCAATCGTCGCGCCGCACGTGCGCGCGTCGCGCAGCTCCAGCGACACCTCGTGCCGGATCCCGGGCCCCAGCGTGTACCACTGGAGCGCGCGCTCGGGCTCGTCGCGCACCAGGACGGCGCGCAGCGTCAAGGGTCTGGCCGGCGAGCGGACACGCCAGAAGGAGAACGACGGCGTCTGCTCGTCGACCTCCTCGAGGTGGTGGAGGAAGCGCGGCAGGTTGCGGGGCCGGCGCCAGAGCTCGTACAGATCGGCGGCGCTCGACGCGATGATGAGGGAGCGCTGGAGCACCAGATGCGCGGACCCGCGCAGGCGCTGACGGGCCGCGTCGAACGCGAGCCCCGCCAGGTCGAGCAGGCGGTGCACGGACTGAAACGCGCGCGCCGCGACCATCGACGGCGACATCGTGCGCACCGGGAGGTGAGGGACCGAAACGAGCGCCTGGTGCTGCATGACGATGCGAATCAGTGCAGGCGATGTGCCAGCGAGCGCGCGGTCAGCCGTTCGAGCCGAGCGCGATGCGCCGCAACGCCGGCGCGAGCGTCGCCACCGGCTCCGGCGACAGCTCCGCGATGAGCTGGTCGAGCTCGTGGTCGACCTCGTCCTCCTCCATGTCGGCGGTCATCTCGATGACGAGGTCGTCATCCTCGCCGTCGGCCGCGAGCGTCCGCACGCGCGGCGTGAGGCCGTCGAGGGCCGCCATGACCTGGGCCATGGTCGGGCGCTGTGCCCGCTGCTTGGCGAGCATCATGTTGACGAGGGCGGCGAGCCAGACCGGCGTCGCCGGCGCCCGCACGCACAGCGGTGGAGGAGCCGCGGTCAGCTGGTGGGCGATGATGTCCATCATGCCGCCCTCGAACGGCGGCTGGCCGGCCAGGAGCTCGTACATCATGATGCCGAGCGAGTAGACGTCGCACTTGCCGTCGACGAGCTCGCCGCGGATCTGCTCCGGCGCCATGTAGTGCGGCGTCCCGGTGATCGTGCCGTCCACGGTGAGGCGCTCCTCGGCCTGGTGCGCGGCGAGCGCGATGCCCCAGTCGATCACGCGCACGGGGCAGGCCGCGTCGTCGACGACGAACACGTTCTCCGGCTTGAGGTCGCGGTGGACGACGCCCGCCTCGTGCGCGCTCGCCAGCGCGGCCGCGATGTGGCGCACGAGCTCGACCACCTCGGCCGGCGTCAGCGCGCCGCGCACGAGCAGCCGGTCGGCGAGGGTCGTGCCGTTGACGAGGTTCATCACGAGCCAGGCGCGGCCATCGGCCAGCATCCCGGCGTCGTGGACGTCGACGATCGCGCGGTGGCGCAGGTCGGCGAGCAGGCAGGCCTCGCGCAGGAAGCGCGTGCGTGCCGACTCGCCCAGCGAGGCATCGCGCATCACCTTGAGCGCCGCGCGTCTGGGCAGCACCTGGTGGACGGCCTCGTACACGATGGCCATCCCGCCTTCCGCCAGCTTGCGCTCGATGGTGTAGCTGCCGACGCGCGTGCCGGGCACGAGGGCGTGCGGCACCGACGCGCGCGGCGCCACGAGCGTCGGCGCCACTCTGAGTTGCGTGATGCGTGAGGGCATGACGCAGCGACGAGAAAGCACGAACGGTGCCTGTGGCTCGATTCACGCCTCCGGACGCGAACCGCCTCCGGGGTGGTGCAGGTGCGCACAGCGCCACCGGGCGCCACGCACGGGACGTGCGGCTCGCGTCGGGACGTGCGGTGCACGAACGTCACGGCGCGCGCATCGAAACGTGATCCGCTCCACGGTCGCCCGCGGGACATCCCGCCGGCGCCGACAGCCCCAGCGTCGCGAGCGCGAGCACGAGCGCGCGCCTGCCCCAGGACACGAGCCGGCGCGACGCGCGCGTCGGCGCCGTCACGGGCCGCTCGATCGTGTACATGAGCGTGGTCTTCGCCGGCGTCGCCCGCGGATAGTCACCACCCTCGACGAGGTCCGTGATGTCGTCGGCGTGGGCGCGCAAGAGCTCGCCGAGCGCGTCGGACAGCTCCGCCATCGACTGGACCCGCCGGTCGGGCTCCTTGGCGAGGCACCGCTCGAGCAGGAGGTCGAGCGCGCGCGGCACGTTCGGGTTCAGCGCCGACGCTCGCCGCGGCTTCTCCTTGAGGTGCGCCGACAGGAGCTCGCCCGTCGAGCGATACAGGAACACCGGCTGCCCCGTGAGCATGAAGTAGAGGACGCAGGCGAGCGAGTAGACGTCGCTACGGGCGTCGAGGTCGTCGCGGCCGCGGCACTGCTCGGGCGACATGTACGTCGGAGTTCCGACGATGACGCCGTCGTGCGTCGTGTGCACGTCGCGATTCATCAGCTTGCAGATGCCGAAGTCGAGCAACTTCGCGCGCAACCCGCCGCTGACCGCCGGATCGGGCACGACCAGGATGTTGTCGGGCTTGAGATCGCGATGGAGGACGCCGCGACAGTGAGCCGCCTGCAGCGAGCTGGCGAGCTGGCGCCCGAGGCGGAGCACCTGGGCGATCGAGAGCCGGCGCAGGCGCAGCACGCGATGATCGAGGCGCTCGCCCTCGAGGTACTCCATCACGATGTACGCGCGGCCATCGGTGTGATAGCCGAAGTCGAAGATCTGGACGATGCCGGGATCCTCGATCGCGCTCGTCGCCTGCGCTTCGTCCACGAATCGCTGCACCGCGTTGGGCACGGCGCGGCGTGCGCGGCTGGACAGGAGCTTGATCGCCACGCGCCGGTGCAGGAGCGTGTGCTCGGCCAGGTACACCACGCCCATCCCGCCCTCTCCAAGGACGCGATCGAGCTGGTAAGTACCGATGACCTCGCGCACGGCAATCCAGATTGCATCGGCCATGCCGGTCGACGTGTAGGGAAACTGGCACGGCATCTGCTCACGGAGATCTGGGCATGACCCGCTCAATCCGCTTTGCCGTGGTAGGCCTGGGCCACTTCGCTCAGGCCGCCATCCTCCCAGCCATCCACCGGCAACGTGGCGCGACTATCTCGGCGTTGGTCTCGGGGACACCCGAGAAGCTCGACGAGCTCGGTGACCGCTACGGTGTCACTCGCCTCTGTGATTATTCGCAGTACGAGGAGCTCCTCGCGTCGGGAGATATCGACGCGGTCTACATCGCTCTGCCCAATGACATGCATGCCGACGCGGCCATCCGCGCGGCGAACAACGGAGTGCACGTCCTGTGCGAGAAGCCCATGGCCACCAGCGCCGAGGAGTGCAAGGCCATGGTCGAGGCGTGCCAGCGCGAGAACGTACGCCTCATGATCGCGTACCGCCTGCACTTCCAGTCGGCGAACCTCCACGTCGTCGACCTGATCCAGCGCGGCACGATCGGGACGCCTCGCGTGTTCTCGTCGGTGTTCTCGTACCAGGTGCGCGACGGCAACATCCGCACCGAGGATCGTCCGGGTGCCGGACCGCTGTTCGACATCGGCATCTACTGCATCAACGCGGCTCGCTACGTGTTCCGCGACGAGCCGATCGGCGTGCACGCGCACCGCATCAGCAACAGTGATGACGAGCGCTTCAAGTCCGTCGAGGAAGGCATCGCCGCGTCCCTGCGCTTCAAGGGCGGACGCGTCGCCAACTTCGTGTGCAGCTACAACGCCGCCGATCGCTCGTACTACGAGGTGGTCGGCAGCGAGGGTGTGCTCGAGGTCGAGAACGCGTACGAGTACACGACGCCGATGGCGGTGACGCTCGTGAAGAACGGCAAGCGCAAGCGCCGCAGCTTCCGCAAGAGCGATCAGATCGCCGCCGAGGTGCAGTACTTCGTGCGTTGCATCCGCAACGAGATCGAGCCCGAGCCGTCGGGCATGGAAGGCCTCGCCGATATCCACATCATCGAGGCGATCCAGGAGGCGATCCGCACCGGCCAGCACGTGGCCATCCCGCCGGTCGCCGGTCTCGACGAGGAGCAACACCCGACGCCGGAGCAAGAGATCACCAGGCCGGCGCACGGTGTGCCCAAGCTCATCGGTGTCGAGAGCGCCTCGCGCTGATACCGCGCGCCGCCGCACATCGCCTCGGGCGAATGTGCGGCGCGGGCACATCACTTGCAGCCTGATCACGTATGTCCCTTTCGCGTTCGTTGTGGAGCCGAAGGCCACGCCCGAGCTATGCCACCGAGCTCGCCGATCACACGGCCGTCGACGTGTGCGTGGTGGGTGCGGGCATGGCCGGGCTCAGCGTGGCGTACGAGCTCTCCCGCCAGGGAGCTCGGGTCGTCGTCGTCGATCAAGGTCCCGTGGGCGGCGGTGAGACCGGGCGCACCAGCGCACATCTCACCAGCGCGCTCGACGACCGCTTCTACGAGCTCGAGCGCCGGCACGGCATCGACAGCACGCGCCTCGCGGCCACGAGCCACGCCACCGCGATCGATCTCATCGAGAACAACATCCGCACGCTCGGGATCGAGTGCGACTTCGAGCGGGTCAACGGATACCTCTTCGCGGCCGCCGGCCGCCCGGCCGACGAGCTCGATCGCGAGCTCGCGGCCGCCTTGCGGGCCGGCGTCGACGTCACGCAGGTGGAGTACACGCCGCTGCCGTTCGGCACCGGCCCGGCGCTCGGCTTTCCACGCCAGGCGCGCTTCGAGCCGCTGGCCTACCTCGACGGCATCGCGCGGGCGTTCGTCGCCAAGGGCAACGCGATCCACACCGACGTGCACGCGATCGGCGTGGAGCAGGGCAGCGACGCCCCCTGCCGGGTCATCCTCGACGGCAAGCGCGAGATCCACTGCGCCGCCGTCGTCGACGCGACCAACGCCGCGTTCACGAGCAACGTGCGCCTGCCGCTGCGGCAGGCGCCGTACCGCTCGTACATCATCACCGTCGAGCTCACGAGCGAGCCCGTCCCCGACGCGCTGTACTGGGACACCGGCGATCCGTATCACTACCTCCGCGTCGCCCGCGACGTCGACGGCCGCGAGCTCCTGCTGGTCGGCGGCGAGGATCATCGCGTCGGCCAGGAGGAGCACCCCGCCGACCGCTGGAACGCGCTCGAGCGATGGATCCGCGAGCGCATGATCGTGGGCGAGGTCGTCGACCGCTGGTCGGGGCAGATCATGGAGCCCGCCGACGGGCTCGCGTTCGTCGGTCGCAGCCCCGACGCCGACAACGTCTACCTCGTCACCGGCGACTCGGGCCACGGCCTCACCCACGCCGTCATCGCCGGGGTCGTCATCCCCGAGCTGATCGCCGGCCACGAACATCCGTGGGCGGCGCTCTACGAGCCGCGGCGCAGCGTGCTGAAGCATGCGGTCGGCACGATGGTGCGGGAGAATGCGAGCGCCGCCGTGCAGTACGCCGACTGGCTCGGCGGCGGCGACGTCGACGACCTCGACGCCATCCCGCGCGGGCACGGCGCGGTCGTCCGCCGCGGCGTGCACCTCATCGCGGTGCACCGCGACGATCGTGGCATCATCCACGAGCGCTCGGCCCGCTGCCCGCACATGTCGGCGGTGGTGCAGTGGAACGAGGCGGAGCGCACGTGGGACTGCCCGGCGCACGGCTCGCGCTTCGATGGCTGCGGCCGCGTGCTCCACGTGCCGGCGATCTCGGACCTCGCGCCGGCGCCCGCGCACGTCGAGGGCGACGGCACCGAACCGGCGCGCGTCGAGCTGTCACCCGACGAGCCGCCCCCGCTCGGCGCGTCGCCGCTGCGCACGAGGACCTGAGCGCGCCGTGGACGCCGGGCAGTTGCATCGCAGCGCCGCGCGATGCGACGGCTTGATCCGGCTGGCCGGCGGCTTGCCCGCGCTCGAGCTGGTCCCGGCGGCCGAGCTCGCCGGCGGGTTCGAGCGCGCGCTCGGCGATCCCGACGCCTCGTGGCAGTACGGCTGGCCCGAGGGCCACATCGCGCTGCGCACGTGGCTCGCCGCGCGGCTGCGCGCGCGCGGCGAGGCGGTGACTGCGGACGACGTGATCATCACGGCAGGCGCACAGCAGGCGCTCGCGCTCGCCACGGCCGAGCTCTGCGCGCCGGACACGCGGGTCGCGGTCGGTGAGACCACGTACGCGGCGGCGCTCGATCTGTTCCGCCTGTGCGGCGCGGTACCGATCGAGCAGGGTCCGTGTGACCTCTCCTACGTCATGGCCGGCGTGCGCAATCCGACGGGCAAGGACGGCGCGCCCGCGGTGGCGCAGGCGCTCGCCGCGGGGCGCCCCGTGATCGTCGACGAGGCCTACGCCCAGCTCCGCTTCGACGGCCGGCCGCCGGCGCGCGTCCTCGACCGCGCGCGCGCGCGCGTGTGGCTCGTCGGCACCGTCTCGAAGGTCCTGTGTCCGGGCCTGCGCATCGGCTGGCTCGTGCCGCCGCGCCGCCACGTCGGCGCGGTGCTCGCGCGCAAGCAAGCGAGCGATCTGCAGACCGGAAGCCTCGTCCAGGCCGTCCTCGCCCGCGCGCTCGAGCGCCTCGATCTCGACGCGCACATCGCGCGGATCCGCACGAGGTACGAGGCGCGCGCCGCGCGGATGCTCGACGCGCTCGCTCGCCACGCGCCGGCGTGGACGTTCGACGAGCCCGAGGGCGGCTTCTCCGTCCACGTCACGACGCCGGAGCCCGGGCCGCCGGAGGACGAGGACGAGCTGCTCGCCGGGGCCATCGCGAACGGCGTCAGCTTCGACCCCGGTCACCGCTTCCGGCCGGCGCGGGCGCCCGACGAGAGCCTGAGCCTACGCCTCTGTTACTCGGCGTCGCGCGAGGACGAGATCGACGAGGGCGTCCGCCGTCTGGCGGCGGCCTGGCGCGAGCACGTCAGGGCAGCTGGCCGCGATCGATGCGCGCGAGCTGCTCGCGAATGGTGTCGACGTGCACCTGGTACTGGTCGAGCGCCTCCTTGAAGGTCTCGTCGGGCGCGTCGAGCACGAGGCGGCGGAGCTCGACGAGGTGCCAGTAGTCCTTGCGCAGGTTCTCGACGCGCTCGATCGGCACGTTGTCCATCATGCCCCGCCGCTCCACCTCCGTCGCCATGACGGCGAGCTGGACCTGCGAGCTGGCGACGAAGCGGCGCCGCGCGGTGCGGAGCTCGTCGGCGGCCGAGGGCTTCTCCTCGGCTTCCTCGCGCGCTTCGCCGAGGTTCTTGCCGTACATCGCCACCTCGTCGTCAACCGGCGGCCGTTCGTCCCGGCACATCGTGCAGCCCGCCAGCCCGACACCGTACATCGTCGCGAAGATCAGAGCGAACCGTCCGTGCGTCATGCGCTCCGAGCGTGCACGCGTCGGGCCAGGCTGGCGCGCGCCTTGCTCTCGATCCCCATGCAAAACCCCACGAAAGGAACGTACGTCATGGAAATCCTCTGGATGGCACTCGTAGGTCTCGTCGTCGGCGCGCTCGCCAAGTTGATCATGCCGGGACGCGATCCTGGCGGCGTCATCGTGACCGCGCTCATCGGTCTGGCGGGCGGTTTGCTCGCCGCCGTGATCGGACGCGCAGCGGGCTGGTATCACCAGAACGAAGGCGCCGGGTTCATCGCCTCGATCATCGGAGCCGTGCTCCTGCTCGCGATCTACCGAGCAGTCATCGCCCGACGCGGTGATCTACCCGGCTGACGCCCGGCCGACTCGCCGGCATGTCGGCGTCAACGCGACGCCGACATGCTGATGAGGAGGTTGGAGAGCTCGTCGGCGTGCTCCTCCTCCTTGGCGAGGAGCTCCTCGATCAGCCGTCGCGTCGTCACGTCGTCGTCACCGAGCCAGCGGACGATCTCCGCGTAGGTCTCGATGGCGACGCGCTCGGCGACGAGATCCTCCTTGATCATGTCCTCGAGGTTCCGGCCCTCGCGGTACTCCGCGTGGCTGCGCGTCGCCAACCCCGCCGGATCGTAGTTGGGGTTGCCGCCGAGCTCGGTGATGCGCTTCGCCACCGCGTCCGCGTGCGCCTGCTCCTCGTTGGCATGCTCGAGGAACTCCGCGGCCACCGACGAGGCGTGGATGCCCGCGGCCATGTAGTAGTGGTTCTTGTAACGCAGGGTGCAGACGATCTCGGTCGCGAGCACCTCGTTCAGCACCTCGATGACGCGCTCGCGGTCGGCGAGGTAGGCGCCCGTCACCGCGCCGTCGAGCATCTTCTCGCGGGCACGCTTCCGGATCTGCTCCAGGTCGGTCTTGAAGGTCTCCATTCGCGGACGAGAAGCAAGTGTCATGCCCTGGCACGGCGCCTGCTTTCTCCTGTCGTATGTGTCCCGTCCAGCCTGATCCGATGCAGCGTGAACGTTCGGCGCGCCCGCGCGTGACGGTGCAGCAGACCGTCATCGCGGCGGTCGCGCCCGACGAGCACGACGACGTGTTGCGTATCGCGTGGGTCCGCGCGTCGACGTTCGGCCTGCGCCTGGTCGTGTGCGCCGTCGTGCCCGGCGACGGCGAGGTCGCGGCCGCGCGCGAGCTGGTCGAGCGGCGGGTGAGCGCGCTCATCCCGCGCGGGGCCGAGCTGGAGATCGACATCCGCGTCGGTGATCGCGCGGAGGAGCTCCTCGAGTGCGCGCGGACGCGCCACACCGTGCTCCTCGTGATGGGGCCGGCGTCACATCGCGAAGGCATCCTCGCGCGCTTCTTCAGCCCGAGCCTGCCGACCGCGCTCCTGCGCGCGGCCGAGTTCCCGATCCTCGTCACCCGCTACTCGCCGCCGACCGGCCGCATCGTCGCGGCGGTCGAGCTGGGCGAGGCGATGAAGCCGGTGCTCGAGGCCGCCGCCGACGAGCTGCGCCGCGCCGGCGGCCACCTCCACGTCGTCCACTGCGTCGCGCCGCTGCCGGCGCCGGGCACGATGGAGCTCCCCGTCGTCACGGCCCCGGCCTCGGATCTGATCGAGGCGGCGCGCGGCGAGCTCACGCGCGGCGTCGCCGCGATGGGCCTCGCCGCGGCCGACGTGAAGGTGGAGGTCGGCCCCGCCGGTCAGACCATCCTGCAGGTCGCGCGCGACCTCTCGGCGGACCTGATCGTGGTCGGCACGCACGGCCGCAGCGGGCCCGCCCGGCTCCTGCTCGGCTCGATCGCCGAGGAGGTGCTGCGGGCGACGCCGTGCAACGTGATGGTCGTGCGCGCCGGGGCCGACGCCTGACCCGGCGGCGCGGCCTCAGCGGTGCAACCACAGCCGCAGCACCGCCATCAGCTGCTCGGCGTCGACCGGCTTCGCCAGGTAGTCGCTGGCGCCAGCCTCGAGCGTCTTCTCGCGGTCGCCCTTCATCGCCTTCGCGGTCACCGCGATGATGGGCAGGCGGCGCATCCCCGGCGACTGACGGATGATGCGCGTGGTCTCGTAGCCGTCCATGCCGGGCATCATGATGTCCATCAGCACCACGGCGATGTCGGGCGTCGCCTGCAAGGTCGCGATCGCCTCGGGCCCGGTCTGCGCCGTCAGGACGTGCATGCCGTGACGCTCGAGCAGGTTGCCCAGGGCGAAGATGTTGCGGACGTCGTCGTCGACGACGAGCACCTTCCGGCCGAGCAGGCTCGCGTTCGATCGCCGCAGCCGCTCGAGCAGCTTCTGCTTGGCGACCGGCAGGCTCGAGATCTGGCGGTGCAGGAAGAGCGCGGTCTCGTCGAGCAGCCGCTCCGGTGACTCGACGCCCTTCAGGATGATCGTGCGCGCCAGATCCTGGAGGTGAGCCTCCTGCTCGGGCGTGAGATCGCGCCCGGTGAAGACGACCACCGGGATGTCGCCGAGCCCGGGCGTCTCGCTCATGCGCTTCATCACGTCCATGCCCGTCATGTCGGGGAGCTTGAGATCGAGCACCACGCAGTCGACGTGGTTCGACTGCATCGTCTCGAGCGCCTGGGCTCCCGTCGGCGCGGTGAGGACGTTGATGTCGTCCTGGCCGAGCAGCTCGTAGATCCCCATGCGCTCGCGCTCGTCGTCCTCGACGACCAGGAGGTTGCGGCGCCGCGGCTCGATGAACTCGCGCAGCCGCACGAACGCGCTCTTGAGCTGGTCGGTCGACGCCGGCTTGCAGAGGAACCCGAACGCGCCATGTGACAGCGCGTGCTGGCGGTTGTCGTCGAGCGTCACCACCTGCACCGGGATGTGCCGCAGGCCCGGGTCCTGCTTCAGGTGCGAGAGCACCGTCCAGCCGGGCACGTCGGGCAAGAACACGTCGAGCGACACCGCGGTCGGGCGGTACTCGCGCGCCAGCTCGAGCACCTCGGTGCCGCGCGACGTCGACACGACCTGGAAGCCGGTCGAGTGCGCGAGGTCGGTGAGGATGCGGGCGTAGTGCACGTCGTCCTCGACGACCAGCATCACCGGCCGGTCCTCCTTCAGCTCCTGTCGATCGTCGGGGACGATCTCGGGCGACACCTCGATGCGCACCGGCTGCTGCGGCTGTGACGGCTGCGCCAGCAGCGGCGCCGGCCGGACGTCGCCGGTCGGTCCGGCGTACACGCTGGGCAGGTACAGCCGGAAGGTGCTGCCGACGCTGGGCAGGCTCGAGAGCTGGATCTCGCCGCCGAGCAGGTTCGCGAGCTCGCGGCTGATCGCCAGGCCGAGGCCGGTGCCGCCGAACTTGCGGCTCGTGCCGGCGTCGGCCTGCTGGAACGCCTCGAAGATGATGCGCTGCTTCTCGAGCGGGATGCCGATGCCGGTGTCCGACACCTCGAAGCACACGACCGACGTCGCGCCGCGCAGGATCGGGTGATCGGGGGCGAAGCCTCCGGCGACCGGCGTCACCGACAGCCGGATCCGGCCCTGCTCGGTGAACTTGAACGCGTTCGACAGGAGGTTCTTGAGCACCTGCTGGAGGCGCTTGGCGTCGGTCACCATGCTGCGCCCGATCGCGGGATCGGTGTGCACCTCGAACGTGAGGCCGCGGCGCTCGGCGTCGAGCCGGAACGGACGCGCGATGGTCTCGAGCATCGTGCCGAAGAAGACCTCGGTCGGCTCGACGGTGACCGTGCCCGACTCGATCTTCGACAGGTCGAGGATGTCGGTGATGAGGTTCAGGAGGTCGGTGCCCGCGGAGTGGATGGTGCGGGCGAACTCGGTCTGCTTCGGCGTCAGGTTCTCCTCGGCGTTCTCGGCGAGCTGCTGGCCGAGGATGAGGATCGAGTTGAGCGGCGTCCGCAGCTCGTGCGACATGTTGGCGAGGAACTCGGACTTGTACTTGGAGGTGAGCGCCAGCTCGCTCGCCTTCTCCTCGAGCGCGCGCCGCGCCTGCTCGATCTCCTGGTTCTTGCGCTCGACCTCGGCGTTCTGCTCGGCGAGCTGCTGCGCCTTCTGCCCCAGCTCCTCGTTGGTCTGCTGCAGCTCGACCTGCTGCGTCTGCAGCTCGGCCGCGAGCTTCTGCGACTGCGCGAGCAGCGCCTCGGTCTGCATCGTCGCCTCGACGCTCGACAGGTTGATGCCGATCGAGCTCGTGAGCTGATCGAGGAAGGCGAGGTGCAGCTGGGTGTACGCGCTGATCGTCGCCAGCTCGATCACCGCCTTGATCTGCCCCTCGAACAGGACGGGGAGGACGACGACGCTCTTGGGCCGCGCCGTGAACAGACCGGTGGTGACGCGCACGCTGTCCGGCGGCACGTCGGTCACCAGGAGCCGCTTCTTGTCGAGCGCGCACTGCCCGACGAGGCCCTCGCCCATGCGCACGAGCGGCCTGGCGCCGCTGATGTCGTCGTCGGCGTACGCGGCGAGCAGCATGAGCGCGCCGCCGCCTTGCTCGGCCGAGGCGGTGCTCTGGTAGATCACGCCGTGCTGGGCACCGACGATCGACGCGAGCTCGGTCAGCAGGAGCTCGCCGACGCGCGCCAGATCGCGCTGGCCCTGGAGCATGTTGGTGATGCGCGCCAGGTTGGTCTTGAGCCAGTCCTGCTCGGTGTTCCGGTCGGTGGTGAGCCGCAGGTTGCCGATCATCGTGTTGATGTTGTCCTTGAGCTCGTTCACCTCGCCGCGGGCGTCGACCTGGATCGATCGCGTCAGGTCACCCTTGGTGACGGCGGTCGCGACCTCGGCGATCGCGCGCACCCACGTCGTCAGGTTGGCGGCGAGGAGGTTCACGTTGCCGGTGAGGTCCTTCCACGTGCCGGCCGCGCCGGGCACGTTCGCCTGGCCGCCGAGCCGGCCCTCGACACCGACCTCGCGCGCGACCGACGTCACCTGATCGGCGAACGTCGCGAGCGTGCGGGTCATGTCGTTGATCGTGTCGGCGAGCGCCGCGATCTCGCCCTTGGCCTTGATGGTGAACGTCTGCTGCAGGTCGCCGTTGGCGACGGAGGTCACGACCTTGGCGATGCCGCGCACCTGCTCGGTGAGGTTCGCCGCCATGACGTTGACGGTGTCGGTCAGGTCCTTCCACACGCCGCCGACGCCCGGCACGCGGGCCTGGCCGCCCAGCTTGCCGTCGGTGCCGACCTCGCGGGCGACGCGCGTCACCTCGTCGGCGAACGCGTTCAGCTGATCGACGAGCGTGTTGATCGTCACCTTCAGCTCGAGCACCTCGCCGCGGACGTCGACGGTGATCTTGCGCGACAGGTCGCCGCGCGCGATGCCGGTCGTGACCTCGGCGATGTTGCGGACCTGGGTGGTCAGGTTACCGGCGAGCAGGTTGACGTTCTCGGTCAGGTCCTTCCACGTGCCGGCGGCGCCGGGCACGTTGGCCTGCCCGCCGAGGCGCCCCTCGGTGCCGACCTCGCGCGCCACGCGGATGACCTCGCCGGCGAACGAGCGCAGCTGCTCGACCATGGTGTTGAGCGTCTCCTTCAGGAGCAGCAGCTCGCCGCGCACGTCGACGGTGATCTTCTTGGACAGGTCGCCGCCGGCGATCGCGGTCGCGACCTCGGAGATGTTGCGCACCTGCGCGGTCAGGTTCGACGCCATCGAGTTGACGTTGTCGGTGAGGTCCTTCCAGATGCCGGCGACGCCGGGGACCTCGGCCTGGCCGCCGAGCTTGCCCTCGGTGCCGACCTCGCGCGCCACGCGCGTCACCTCCCCGGCGAACGCGTTCAGCTGATCGACGAGCGTGTTGATCGTGTTCTTCAGCTCGAGGATCTCGCCCTTGACGTCGATCGTCAGCTTGCGCGACAGGTCGCCTCTGGCGACCGCGGTCGTCACCTCGGCGATGTTGCGCACCTGGGTGGTCAGGTTCGACGCCATCGAGTTCACGGAGTCGGTCAGCGCGCGCCACGTGCCCGCGGCGCCGGGCACCTGCGCCTGGCCGCCGAGCCGCCCTTCGGTGCCGACCTCGCGCGCCACGCGCGTGACCTCGCTGGCGAAGTCGTTGAGCTGATCGACCATCGTGTTGAGCGTCTGCTTGAGCTGCAGCATCTCGCCCTTCACGTCGACCGTGATCTTCTTCGACAGGTCACCGCCGGCGATCGCCGTCGCGAACTCGGCGATGTTGCGGACCTGTCCGGTCAGGTTGCGCGCCATCGAGTTCACGTTGTCGGTCAGGTCCTTCCACGTGCCGGCGACGCCCGGGACCTCGGCCTGACCGCCGAGCGCGCCCTCGGTGCCGACCTCGCGCGCCACGCGCGTCACCTCGGCGGCGAACGCGCGCAGCTGATCGACCATCGTGTTGAGCGTCTCCTTGAGCTGGAGCATCTCGCCCTTCACGTCGACCGTGATCTTCTTCGACAGGTCGCCGCCCGCGACCGCCGACGCGACCTCGGCGATGTTGCGCACCTGGCCGGTGAGGTTGCCGGCCATCGAGTTGACCGAGTCGGTGAGGTCCTTCCACGTGCCGGCGACGCCGCGCACGAGCGCCTGCCCGCCGAGCTTGCCCTCGGTGCCGACCTCGCGCGCCACGCGCGTCACCTCCGACGCGAAGGCGTTCAGCTGATCGACCATGACGTTGAAGGTCTGTTTCAGCTGCAGCATCTCGCCCTTCACGTCGACCGTGATCTTCTTCGACAGGTCGCCCGTCGCGATCGCCGTCGCCACGTCGGCGATGTTGCGCACCTGCGTGGTCAGGTTGTTGGCCATCGAGTTGACCGAGTCGGTCAGGTCCTTCCACGTGCCGGCGACGCCGCGCACCTCGGCCTGCCCGCCGAGCCGCCCCTCGGTGCCGACCTCGCGCGCCACGCGCGTCACCTCCGACGCGAACGCGTTCAGCTGGTCGACCATCGTGTTGAGCGTCTCCTTGAGCCGGAGCAGCTCGCCCGAAACGTTGACCGTGATCTTGCGCGACAGGTCACCCGACGCGATCGCGGTCGCCACCTCGGCGATGTTACGCACCTGCGCCGTCAGGTTCGACGCCATGAAGTTGACGTTGTCGGTCAGGTCCTTCCACGTGCCGGCGACGCCCGGCACCTCCGCCTGTCCGCCCAGCTGGCCCTCGGTGCCGACCTCGCGCGCCACGCGCGTCACCTCGTTGGCGAACGAGTTGAGCTGGTCGACCATCGTGTTGATGGTGTCCTTCAGCTCGAGGAGCTCGCCGCTGACGTTGACCGTGATCTTCCGCGACAGGTCGCCGCGCGCCACCGCGGTGGTCACCTGCGCGATGTTGCGCACCTGGTCGGTGAGGTTGCCGCACATCGCGTTCACCGAGTCGGTGAGGTCCTTCCACGTGCCGGCGACGCCGGGCACGATCGCCTGACCGCCGAGCTTGCCGTCGGTGCCGACCTCGCGCGCGACGCGCGTCACCTCGGACGCGAACGAGCGCAGCTGGTCGACCATCGTGTTGATCGCCTCCTTGAGCTGCAGGAACTCGCCGCGGACGTCGACCGTGATCTTCTTCGACAGGTCGCCGCTGGCGACGGCGATCGTCACCTCGGCGATGTTGCGCACCTGCGCGGTCAGGTTCGACGCCATCGAGTTGACGGAGTCGGTGAGGTCGCGCCACACGCCAGACACCGCCGGCACCTGCGCCTGGCCGCCGAGCTTGCCCTCGGTGCCGACCTCGCGGGCGACGCGCGTCACCTCGGCGGAGAAGACGTTCAGCTGCTTGATGACGCCGTTCACGATCGTCGCCGAGCGCAGGAAGTCTCCCTGCAGCGGACGGCCGTCGACGTCGAGGCGCACGGTCTGGGTCAGGTCACCCTCGGCGACGCCGGCGAGCGCGCGCGTCATCTCCGTCGTCGGCCACAGGAGATCGTCGATGAGCGTGTTGACCGAGCCCTCGAGGTCGGTCCACGCGCCCTTCGAGCGCGAGAAGCGCACGCGCTGGCGCGTCCGGCCCTCGACGCCGACCGCCTGCCCGACCTTCTGCACCTGCTGCGTCACCTCCTGGCTCGTCGTCACCACGTCGTTGACGGCCTCGGCGATCTTCCCCAAGAGACCGTCCCAGTGATCGGGACACCGGACGGCCAGATCGCCATCGCGGGCAGACCTCAGCACACGCAGGAGCTCCTGCAACTCGGTCGTGTCGTTCATCTTGGACTTCCCCTGGTCAGCTGACGGTCACGTCGGAGATCCGGTGACGCTGGGCGAGCTCGACGAAGACCGCGACCTTCTTGCGAACGACCTCGGGGTCGAGCGGTTTGACGATGTAATCGGCGCCACCGGCGGCGTACGCGCGGTGGATCTCCTCCGGGTCGTCGCCGAAGGCGGTGACGAAGAGGATCGGGATGTCCCGGTAGCGGGCGAGCTTCTTCAGGTGGCGCGCGACCTCGAGGCCGTCCATGCCGGGCATCGCGACGTCGATGAGCGCGACCACGAAGTCGTCGCGCAGCGCCTCGCGCAGGGCCTCCTCACCCGAGGTCGCGGTGACCAGCCGGTACCGCGGGTCGGAGAGGATCGCGCCGAGCGCGACCAGGTTCTCGGGCCGGTCGTCGACGAGGAGCAGGTTCGCGCGCTGGGCCTCGGCCCGGGCGACCGCCGCCGGCGCGAGCGGCAGCGTGAACGACATCGTCGTCCCCACCCCCGGATCGCTGTCGGCCCAGATCCTCCCGCCGTGGGCGTCGATGATCGCGCGGCAGATCGCGAGCCCGAGCCCCGCGCCGCGCTTGTCGCGCTTCACGCCCTGCCAGAAGCGGTCGAACACGTGCGGCAGGTGCTCGGCCGGGATCCCGGTGCCGCTGTCCCTCACCCAGAGCCGGAGCTCGCCGCCGTCGTGGGTCGCGCCGATCGTGACCTGCCCCCCGGGCACGTTGAACTTGATCGCGTTGGAGATCAGGTTCTCGAGCACTTCCTGGATCCGGAGCTCGTCGACGAGGATCGCCGGCAACGACGGAGACAGATCGGTGTTGAGGACGACCGAGGCATCGGCCGCGAGGATCTGCTGCGACTCGATCGCCGCCAGCACGACCTCGACCACCTCGACCCGGCGCTTCTCGATCGTGACGCCGCTGCCCTCGTAGGCGTTGACCTCGAGCAGATCGCGGACCAGGCGGTCGGCGCGCTGGACGCTGCGGCGCACGCGGTCGAGGTGGCGGCGCTGCGCCGGCTCGGAGAGCTGGCCGTCGAGCAGATCGCATGCGGTCGTGATGACGTTCAGCGGGTTGCGCAGGTCGTGGGCGACGACGCCGAGCACCTCGTCGCGCAGCGCGAGCGCCCGCTCCGCCGCTGCGATGGCGGCGTCGCGCTCGGCGATGGCCCGGAAGCGCACGAAGGCCGGCGCCGCGAGCGCGGCCAGCGCCTTGAGCAGCGAGCGCTGCTGGTCGGTCAGGTCGACGATCGAGCGCCAGCCGAGGAGCACGGCGCCCTCGTAGACGTCGGCGTGGCGCATGGGCAGCACCACGATCGTCGAGATGTGCTCGCGCGCCAGCGCCGCGCCGATCAACGCGTCGTCGCTGCGCGCCGGATCGAGCGAGTGCGCACCCGATTCGCCGAATCGCTCGGCCAGCAGGTGCACCGGATGGCTGTACTCGGCCTCGCCCTCCCCCCGGAATCCGATGGCGGCTCGGGTCTTCAGGTGGTCTCCCTCCCGGAGGCGGAGGACCACGACGTCAGCCAGGACCGCCTCGCCGAGCTGGCGGGTCAGGTCCGGGAGGACGTCTTCCAGACGATCGCTCGCGACGATGGTCGTCGCGAACCGTTCCATGGCTTCGGTTCGCTGGGGCACGGGACAGCTCTACGCTAACAAACCGCGCGCCAACTCATCAGCGCGTCTGGTGGGCACATCGTCTGCAAGCTTCGCGACTCACTCTCGCCTGACCTCGTGTGATCACTCAAATGTACAGGACGCTAACTCACACGGGGCATCTACATGGTGTGCGCTCGCGCCACAGCGGGCGGTTGCGCACGTCACTGTGCGCGGAAGGGCTCAGATGGCACTGCAGATCCTAGTCGTGGAAGACGAAAAAGACGAAGGCGAAGTCCTGTGCGACCTGCTCGCCGAGCACAAGTACAAGGCCCTCTACGTCGACAGTGCCGAGGCTGCGCTGGCGGCGTTGTCGGAGGGGCACTTCGATGTCGTCATCAGCGACGTCAACATGCCCGGGCTCAACGGGATCCAGCTCTGCGAGCGCGTGCGGCAGGTCCATCCGGACGTCCCGGTGATCCTGTCGACCGGCGCTGCCACCGTGGCCACGGCCGTCGCGGCGCTGCGGGCGGGTGCCTGGGACTTCATCATCAAACCCATCTCGTCGCAGATGGTGATGGTCGCGGTCGGCCGCGCCATCGAGCACCATCAGGTGAAGATGGAGCTCCGGCGCCTGCGCGCCGCCCTCGCCGCCACCCGCCCCATCGAGGGCATCATCGGCGACAGCCCGGCGATCAAGGAGGTCGTCGACATGGTGTTGCGGATCGCGCCGAGCGACGCGACCGCGCTCATCACCGGCGAGAGCGGCACCGGCAAGGAGCTCATCGCGATGGCGATCCACCGCGAGGGTCCGCGCGCGAGCGAGCCCTTCGTCGCGGTGAACTGCGGCGCGGTGCCGAGCCACCTGCTCGAGAGCGAGCTCTTCGGCCACGTGAAGGGCGCGTTCACCGACGCGCGCCGCGACCGCCCCGGCCTGTTCGTGCAGGCGGGCAACGGGACGATCTTCCTCGACGAGATCGGCGAGATGCCGATGGACATGCAGGTCAAGCTCCTGCGGGTCCTCCAGGAGCGCAAGATCCGGCCGGTCGGCGGCGACGAGGAGCGGCCGATCTCGGCGCGCGTCGTGTGCGCGACCAACCGCGATCTCGAGTCGGAGATCGACGCGGGGCGCTTCCGCCACGACCTCTACTACCGCATCAACGTCGTGACCATCGACGCGCCGCCGCTCCGCTCGCGCGGCGGTGACGTCCTGCTCCTCGCGATGCACTTCATCCAGCGCATCGCGGCGCGCAGCGGCAAGCAGGTGACCGGCCTCTCGGTCGACGCCGCGCGCATGTTCCTCGAGTACGACTGGCCCGGCAACGTGCGCGAGCTCGAGAACTGCCTCGAGCACGCCGTGGCGATGAGCCGGCACAACGAGATCACCCCCAACGACCTGCCGGCGAAGATCCGGGAGCACCGGACGTCGCGCATCGTGATCGAGGGCAACGACCCCGACGAGCTCATGACCCTGGCCCAGCTCGAGAACCGGTACGTCCACCGGGTGCTGGCGGCATGCGGCGGCAACAAGACGCGCGCGGCCAAGGTCCTCGGCATCGACCGCCGCTCGCTCTATCGCCGTCTCGAGGAGACGCCGACGATCGAGGCGCAGGCCAACGGCGGCAACAACGGCAGCACCGGCAACGGCAGCAGCACCGGCAACGGCAGCAGCACCGCCAGCACCGCCGGCGGCACGCCGCCGGTCAGCGAATCCTCCGCGCCCTCGTCGTGACTACGCCCAGCTCGTCTCGTCCGTGTGACGGCGGATGAGCGAGAGCAGCGGGTCGAGCCGGACGGGCTTGCGGAGGAAGGCGTTCACCTCCATCTCGGCGCAGAGCTGCTCGGCGTCGGGCTGCGCGGTGAGGACGATCACGGGGATGTCGCGCAGCTCCGGGACGGCGAGCTGCGCGTCCCGGAAAGCGCGCCCGTCGAGCACCGGCATCGCGATGTCGAGCAGGATCACCGACGGGCGCTCGTTCCAGGCGCGCAGGCGTTCGAGCGCCTCCTTGCCGTTGGCGGCCGCGATGGGCTCGTAGCCGTGATCGGTGAGCGCCTCGCACAACGTGTCGCTCATCTCTTCATCGTCTTCGACGACCAGGATGCGCTTGGGGTAGGCAAGATCTTCCACGGTTCTCTCTGCGCTAGTTGTCGGGGTCACAGCGGCGGAACTTCCGGGCGGCCCGCGAGAGCCGCCGGATGCCTTCTTCCAGATCGGTCAGGCGCGCGTGGGCGAAGCTGATGCGGAACCCGAGCGGCGTGCCCTGCCCGTCGGGGCGGAACACGCAGCCGGGGTCGATCGCGACGCCTTGCTTGATCGCCGCCGTGACGACCGCGACGTCGTCACCTTCGAGATCGCTCTCGGCCCAGACCGCGAGGCCACCTTCGGGCTCGCGCACCTGCCAGCCGGGCAGGTGGTGATGGATGGCGGCGATCACCGCCTCGGCGCGCATCGCGTAGCTGGCGCGCGCGCGCGCGATGCGGTCGGGATGGGCGCACTCGCCGAGAATGCGGGCGAGCGCCGCCGGCACGAGGCCGACCTCGCGGAGCTCGTCCTTGTGCGCGAGGGCGAGCGCGTCGCGCATCGCGTGGCGGGGCGGGACGAGCCAGCCGACGCCGAGGCCGTTGCACAGGAGCTTCGCGAACGTCCCGACGTGCCAGACCCGGTCGGGAGCGTCGGCGACGAGTGGACGCCGGACCGCGCCGTCGAAGCGCAGATCCGACATCCCGTCGTCGACGATGATCGCCGCGCCCGAACCCAGGAGCTCGGCACGCCGCGGCGTGACCAGATCGCGACCCTCGGGGGTCGACACACCTTCCATCACGAACTGCGGGGCGTCCTCGTCGGCAGGGACGACCTCGTGGCCAGCGGCGGTGAACGCCCCGATCGCGGCGGGAGACGTGAGCTCACCGACGGCCACGCGGCCGATCGGGCGCAGCGCACGCGCCGCGATCGCGAGCGACTGACGCGCGCCGGTGGTGATGATGACGTCGGCCGGATCGATCTGCGCGCCGCGCGCGTTCAGCCGATCCGCGACCCAGACCCGGATGTGATCGAGACAGTCGCTCCACGCGCTCGATTCGAGGACCTGCTCCATCGCGCGCACGAGCTCGAGGCGAGGCAAGAGCTCGTCGGCGGGCAGACAGCCGGCGAGGGAGATGACGCCGGGATGACTCGCCGCGCGTCGCTGCAGTTTCTCGATCCGTAGGTCCATAGGTCCCTGCCCTGCGGCGGCAGCAAGCACCGTGCCCGTGTAGATCAGCGGATCGATGCTCCGCGAGGCGTCAGGGAGTGCGCCACCGCTCGCACGAGCGACGCCGCACGTGCCGCCGCCCACGTCGATGCAGCGCGCGTGCCCGGACGGGCAGATCGTGGTTTCTGCGCGGCGCAGGCCAGCACGGTGTGTCGCGATCGCGCGCGTCAGCGACGCAAGATCGCGTGACGTCGTGTCCTCGCGAGCCGATCGAGCTTGGTACGCCGGCTGCTCTATCCCCTGTCACCTCTCAAAGGAGACACGATCAATGCGAAGCCTCACCATGCTCGTCACGTTTGCGGCAGCCCTGTGCGGGACCGCGTACGCGCAGCCCGACCCGAGCGTCCCGAACGACTCGGACGATCAGGAGGACGGCGCGCCCGCCACGGCCGACGACACCAGGACCGCTCCCCCCAACGACGGCGATCTTCCGCCGCCCCAGTCGGACAACGATCCGCAGCCCGAGGTCGCCACGCCCGGCGTGCCGCCCGGCGGCTTCGTCGAGCAGGCCGGCGTCGGTGGCACGGTCGGCTACGGCCGCGCCGGCGTCCTCGAGCTCGGCGGCTCGGCCGGCTTCACCGCCGGCGGCGGCATGACGCAGATCAACGTCGCCCCGTCGATCGGATGGTTCGTCGCCGACAACCTGCAGCTCACCGGCGTGCTCGACATCGCGCACGCGAGCACCGACAACGGCGACGGCACGCTCGTCACCGTGCTCGCCGAGCCGTCCTACCACCTGCCGTTCAACCGCACGCTGTTCGGCTTCTTCGGCCTCGGCATCGGCGCGGCGTACGTGAAGGGCCCGGGCATGGCGTTCGCGATGGCGCCCCGCCTCGGCGCCAACTTCCTCGTCGGCCGCTCGGGCATCCTGACGCCGTCGCTGTCGTGGCAGTACAACACGCACGACTCGATGGACACCGGCGAGGGTGTGCTCCTCCAGGTGTCGAGCGCGGTCCGCGCCAACGTCGGCTACACCGTGATGTGGTGACGTGATCTTCCGTTCACGTCGAGTCTGATCAGCAGTCGCGGCCGGGGTGGCGATCGTCGCCGCCCCGGCCGCTTTGGCCTTCAACCGGAAAGAGGAACAGTCATGGGCACTCTCAGCAGCGACACCAAGGAGACCGGGTTCTCCGGCGACAACGGCACCAGCGCGTCCGAGATGAAGGACGAGCTCAAGACCCGCATCGGCTCGCGAGTCCAGTCGATGCTCGACGGCGCGTCGGAGAAGTTCTCCGGCGCGAAGGCGCGCGTCAGCTCGGCCGCCTCGACCGCTCGCACGACCGCGGGCGAGAAGGTCGAGTCGATGGGCGACCTCATGCACCGCCACCCGCTCGCGACCATCGCGATCGGCCTCGGCGTCGGCTACATCCTCGGCCGCGTGATGGCGCGCCGCTAGGGAGCGAGGGTCACCGTGAGGAACGAGACCAAGACCAAGACCCCGAAGAAGCTCACCACCGACGACATCCGGTCGCTCGTCGACGACGTCCTCGGTCAGAACCCGTGGGTCCGGCTCGGCGTCTCGGGCGCCGTCGGGTTCCTCATCGGGCTCGCCGGCGGGCGGGTCGTCAAGGCCGGCGCGCGGCTCGCGCTCGCGGCCGGCGCCAGGCACCTGGCGGGGTATGCGTTCGACGCGGCGTTCGACGCCGGGAACCGCGACGGCGGCCGCTTCGCCGGCCGCCACCGGCCGACCTGGGATCAGGCGGCCGAGCGGTCGTACTGACCGGGCGGCCACAGGGCGCTCGCCGCGCCGTAGTAGTGGTGCAGCGCCCAGGCGACCGCCGTCGCCGGCGCCGCCTCGCGCAGGATGCGGCGGTCGCAGAAGAACTCGAGCTCCTCGACCGCGGTCTCGTCGGTCGGATCGACCATCGCGACGCGGAGGTCGCCGTCCGGCTCCAGGCCGACCGGCACGACGCGATGCTCGATGGCGACGTCGGCGGGGACGAGCGATAGGACCTCGTGCGGCACGTGCGAGAGCCGCTCGGGCTCGCAGCGCGGCACCTTGGCGGCGGCCTCGACGTGGTTGACCACGTGCTGCTCCTCGACGAGGTGCCACAGGAGGAGGAGCTCGAGCCAGGTGAACTCACCGGCGCCGTCGCCGGCGGTCTCGAGCGTGTACTGCATCTGTTCGGGGGTGACGAGGCGCTGTGCGACGAGAATCGACTGCAACTGCGTTGAGGACATGGGACGGTCAGCGCGTGGGAGCGCTCCTCGCTGGTTGGGGGGGAGGGACCGTCAGAGGACGGGCCCGGAGGGTGGGACAGCGCGCGCCCACTGCGCGCGAGGTCTCTGCGGGGACGGCTGGAAGCTGGACGCCGGCAGGCGGCGCCTCGCAACGATCGAGCGCCTCCGCGAAGGCGGCGGCGTCCGGAAACCGATCCTGGGGCTCCTTGGCCAGCGCGCGCTCGATCACCTCCTCGAGCCGGCGCGGGATGGCGAGCTGCGGGAAGCGCACCGACGGCGGCACGATCGGGTCGAGCACGTGACGCTGGAAGATGTCCATCGGCTTGCCACCTCCGAAGGGCGTGGTGCCGGTCACCATCTCGTGGAGGATCACGCCGACCGCGTAGATGTCGGACGCGGGGCTCGGCGTGCCGCCGAGGATCACCTCGGGCGCCATGTACTCGGGGGTGCCCGCGATGTGCGCGTCGCTGCTCGTCGCGCGATCCTCCTCGTCGAACGAGAGGATCACGCGCGCGAGGCCGAAGTCGACGAGCTTCACGTGTTCGCGGCCGGCGGTCGCCTGCACGAGCACGTTCTCGGTCTTCACGTCGGAGTGGACGATGTCGTGCGCATGCGCGCAGGCGAGCGCGCCGAGGACCTGTCGCGTGATCGCGATCGCGCGCGCGATCGGCAGCGGCCCGTCGTCGACGATGTGGCGCAGCGTACGGCCGCTCACGTACTCCATGACGAGGTACGGCGTGCCGTCGTCATTCTCGCCGTGGTCGAGCACGGCGACGGAGTTGGGGTGATCGAGGCGCGACGCGGTCAGCGCCTCGTCGCGGAAGCGCGCCACGGTGCGCGGATCGCGCGCCAGCACGCGGTGCAGGAACTTGATCGCGACGGGGCGCGACGGACGGAGCTGCTGTGCCCGGTACACGACGCCCATCCCACCCGCACCCAGCTCGTCTCCCAGGAGGTACTTCCCGGCGACGAGGTTGCGCGGGGTCTGGACGGCGTGTGAGGCGGGCATTGGCTTGGTGGTGAGCACGCGGCGTACCAGCGCCGATCAGTGCTCGACGAAGAGTTCAGGAGACCAGCTCCGCGCGCATCCGCACCATGGGCGGCCGCGCGAGCACGGGCGGATGCCGGAGCACCTGCTCGAGGCGCGTGGCATTCCGCAGGAGGGAGACCCCACGGTGATCGCGCAAGATGTTCGTGAGGAGGCCGGCGCCGAGCGGCGTGTGGACGAGGGCGCCGATGCTCTTGCACACCGTCGACGGCCACGCGTCGGCGTGCGCCGTGCGCAGCGCCCAGGCCTCGTCACCGTCGAGCCCGATCATCGACTGGAACGCCTCCCGGCAGTGCGGCGCGAGCGCGGCGCGCAGGGCCCACGCCTCGGGCAGGTCCATGCCGTTCAGCGATTCGGCGACGGGACGCGGCGCGCGGTCGAGGTACTTCTCGCGCCATCGCCACGCGCGCGACGACTCGTCTCGCTTCATGCTCGCGATCGTGTCGGCGGGCGCGAGCCCGAACGTCAGCTGGCGGATGCGCCACGCGACGTCGTCGTTGCAGCCGTTGACCATGCGCGCGCCGGCGCGCGCCGCGGCGTACGTCGCCGGCCCTTCGCTCGGACACGCGGCCAGCCAGCGCCGGCGCTCGGCGTCGGCGCGCGCCGACAGCACGCCGGACATCGACGCCCAGACGCGTTCGGGCGCCCGATCGCGGAGCATCTCGCGCAGGAGCCAGGCGTCGGGATCGTCGAGGCCGTTGAGCGACGAGACGACGGCGTCGGGGACGACCGGCGCGAGCGCGCGCCGCCAGCGATACGCCTCGGGGCTGACCAGCCCGCCGAGCGACCGGGCGACGGCCTCGGGCGCGACCTCGGCGAGCTCGTGACGCAGGCGCCAGGCGTCGGCGTCGTCGAGCCCTTGCAGGCCGTACGCGACGACCACCGGGGCGCGGTCCACGAG
>JAIOII010001602.1 GCA_019912685.1 Kofleriaceae bacterium | reverse complement strand
CAGCAGCTCGGGCGATCCGCCCGACGGCGGCGGACCCGGCGGCGGCCCCATCGGGCCGCCCATCGACGGCGCGTCCATGGGTGGGCGCGGAGGCGGCGGCGGCGGCGGCTCGCTGACCGGCCCTTCATCCATGCCGCCGGCGGCGCTCTCCTCGACGCCCATGATGAAGTCGCCGATGTAGATCTTGTCGGCTTCCTTCACGACGAGCGGGCTCGTGATCTTCCGCCCGTTCACGTAGGTGCCGTTCGTGCTCTTCAGGTCGACGATGATGAACTTGCCGTCCTTCAGCACGATGCGCGCGTGGCGCTTCGACACGTTGCCTTTCGGCAAGACGATGTCGTTCCCCTGAACTCGCCCGATGGTGACCTCAGGTTTGTTGAACACGATGCGGCGCTGCTCGCCGCCCTTTTCGGTGATCACGATCGCAAACATGAGGTCCCGAAAACACTAACGGTTAGCGAAACGTAGGGTCAAGTAAACCGTCAGGGAATGACCGGCGCGGCCGTCGTTACTGCCGCCCCCCACCACGCCCGCGGGCTGTTCTCGACGAGCTGCGCCTGGCCGGTGGTCGTGTCCACGAGGACGAAGGCCCCTCCCTCGGCGAACCCGAAGACCTTCCCGTGCCAGAAGCCGATGCCCCAGAGGTCGGCCCAGCCGGTGTCGGTGCCGATCGGCGTCGCCGCGAACGTCGACGGTGCGAGGCGGACGAGCGTGTCGGGGCCGAGCGTCGAGCCGGTCGTGGCGACGATGCCGAAGTCGCGGACCGCGACGATGTCGCCGCTCGACTGGTAGCCGCCGCCCATGTCACCGATCTCGGTCTGCTGCCCGGTCGCCGGATCGAGCTGGAAGATCTTGCCGTCGGCGTTGCGGCTGCCGATGAGGACGTCCGGCCCCTCGAGGCCGAAGGCGAGGATGCTCGGCACGAACGAGAGGCCGTTGAACATCTGCGGCAGGGTGCCGGTGCCGGCGCGCTGCGTGACCGCGGTCTGCGAGTCGATGCGGTAGACGCGCGTGTACGAGATGCCGATCATCTGACCCTCGCTGTCGATGGCGATGTCGGTCATCGAGTCGCCGGCGGCGTCGCCGGTGAACGGCGCGACCAGCGTGACGTTGAAGGTGAGGGGATCGACGCGGAAGAGCTCGGTCGACGTGTGCGCGAAGACCGCGGCGTTCTCCTGGATCGGCGGGCGGTCGGAGTCGGCGGCGTCGACGGTCGTGCCGTCGTCGTCGCCGTCGTCATCGCCACCGCCGGCGCGCGGACCGCAGGCGACGAGGACCAGCGTGAGCAGGGAGACGGCGATGATGACGATTCGACGCATGGCGTCCCTCCGCCGCCAAGGTATCAAGCCCCGGCGGCGCCGTGGAGGAAGAGATCGATGACGCCGCCGAGGATGGTCGGCAGCGGCAGGGGCGGCGTGGCGGCGGCCGACCACGCCATCAGCGCCGCGAAGACGTTGAGGAGGAACATGTCGGCCAGGATCTGGGCGGGCAGCTTGGCGCGGAGCTCACCGCTTCGGACCGCGGCCGCCACGTGCTTCACCAGCTCGAGGCGGAGCGGCTGCTGGTCGCGGGCGGCCTCGACCGCGGCGATGCGGCGCAGCGCGACGGCGCCGGCGTGCGGCAGGAGCGCGCGCTTGTCGGTCCAGACCTCGGCGAAGGCGTCGGTCGTGGCCCCGAGCACCGCGCGCAGCGGCTTGCCGCGACGGACCGCCGCGGTCCGCGAGATCGTGCCGACGATGTGGGCGTCGCTCCGGCGGATCAGCTCGATGAGGACGTCGTCCTTCTGCGGGAAGTGGAAGTAGAACGTGCCGCGGGCGACGCGCGCGCGCGCGACGATGTCGTCGATCCCGACCGCGTCGTAGCCCCGCTCGTCGAACAGCGCTAGCGCGGTCGTGAAGAGGAGCTCGCGGGTCGCCTCTCGCTGGAGGTCGCGCTGCCGGGCCACGGGAACGCACTGTACACCGCGGTCACCGCCGCCGCGGCCAGGGCGGCGCCGACGATCACGCCGTCACCGACGCCGATCGCCTTGAGGCCGTGGAACGGCAGGAACGCGACGACGCCGAGGACGATCGTGCCGGCGGTGATCGGCAGGCACAGCCAGAGCGGCGGCCGGCGCGCGCCGCCGTACCGCGCCGCGCGCGCGGCCCACGCCGTGAGCGCCGCGAGGATGGCGCCGAAGCTGAGGTGCCAGTAGTAGCTGGTCACGGGGACGCCGAGCCAGCGGTAGGCGATGTTGGGATCGCCGTCGAACCACACCCACCAGCCGAAGCGCGGGCCCGCGATGTCGAACGGCACGTCGACGCAGACGATGAGGATGCCGGCGGTGATCGCCTCGGCGGCGGGCCCGACCCGGGCGGCGATCTGCAGGCGGCGCGCGAGCGCGATGCCGGTGTAGAGGAGGACGGGATAGACGACCGTGATGTAGAGCGGCAGCTGGTCGTCGTAGAACATCACCGTGAACCGGCCGTGCGCGAAGTTGTCGACCGCGTTGTACGAGACGATCTCCATCACCAGGCCGTAGACGAAGATCGTCACCCACGTGAGGAGCGCGGCGCGATCGCCGGCGCGGTTCGCGCGGATCGCGTGCGCGAGCGTGAGCGCCGCCCAGGCGATGATGCCGACCTCGAGGAGGACGAACGACAGCGGCAGCGAGCCGGGATCGTTCAGCGTGAGCAGGTCCGTCATCGCGCGCTCCGGTAGTCGACCAGCTCGCCCGCGCGAGGCTGGTCCTCGGTGAAGACGTCGGCGCCGTACGCCTTGCCGGCGCGCCGCCAGGTGCCGAAGAGGCGGTCCCAGACGCCGAGGGTCTGGCCGTAGTTCACGTGGAAGTGGACGTGGTGGTCGTCGTGGAAGCGCGGCGGCGGCTGCCAGGGCAGCACCGAGCCGAGCGCGACGCCCGAGTGATCGAGGAAGGCGATCGTGTTCTGGTAGACGAGGACGACGACCAGCCCGACGACGTGGATGGGGAGCACGAACAGCGGCGCCAGCATGATCGACTGGTAGAGGGCAAACTCGAGCGGGTGCATCGCCGGCGCCGTGAACGCGGTCGGCGACGTCCAGCGGTGGTGGACGCGGTGGATGTGGCGGAAGAAGAAGCGGCGGTGGAGCAGCCGGTGCGCGCCGTAGAGGAGCCCATCGGTGACGACGAAGTAGACGAGCGTGGTCGCGATCGAGAAGGCGACGCCGTGGGTCTCGAGGTCCCAGTAGATCGAGGACGCGCCGCCGCTGGCGACGTGGTGCGCGAACCAGCCGGACACGACGGAAGCGCCGACCGTGTTGGCGGCGCCGAGCAGGAGCTCCTTGCGGCGCGCGGCGCGCGACGGCCAGCGCCCCGGCTGGGTCTTCCACTCGACGGCGCGATCGCGGCGGCGGTAGTAGCGCCACTCCAGGTACCCGCCGATGCCGAAGAGCATCCCGAGGCCGCCCGCGATCGCGACGGCGATGTAGCCCGCCAGACCCATGCTGGTCTCGTATCGTTTTTCACTGACGTTTGTCAATGACAAACGTCAGCACACGTCGTGTCAGCGGGCCGGGCGGCCGAGGATGTTCCACGGCTGCCGCTTGAGCTCCTTGGTGAGCTCCTTCACGTCGTCGACGAGCTCGAGATCGGCGGCGAACGCAGCGATCGCACCACGGCCGCCGGTGGCGTCGGCGAGCGCGCCCCGGGCCGACGCGGCGAGGCGCTCGGTGGCGGCGAGCACGTGATCGATGCGGGCGAGCAGCTCGCGCATGCGCGTGTCGACCGGCGCCCCGGCGCCCACG
>JAIOII010001601.1 GCA_019912685.1 Kofleriaceae bacterium | reverse complement strand
GTTCACGGACGTCACCGTCGCCGACAGCGGCGAGCTCGCGTGCGGGATCACGAAGGCCGGCGGCGTCGCGTGCTGGGGCCCCGACGCGGGCGACGTCCCGGCGTTCGACGAGGGGCCCTATCGCCAGGTCTCGGCCGCGCTCGGCTATGCCTGCGCGGTCTCGCGCGACGGACGTCTCGCATGCCGCGGCCGCCGCGACGAGGTGGTCGGGCACGTCCCCGAGGGGGCCTTCCGCGCGGTCGCCGCCAGCACGTACCATGCGTGCGCGGTGGAGCTCGGCGGCGCGTACCTGTGCTGGGGCGACGAGTCCGGACGCCCGCACCGCCGCGTCGTCGGCAACGCGACGAGCATCGCGACCAGCGCCACCCACGGCGCGGCGCTCCTCGGCAGCGGCGAGATCGCGACCTGGGAGATCGACACGTACGTCGAGCGCCTCGTCCTGCCGCCCGGGCCGTACGTCGAGGTCGTCGCCGGCCACCGCTACGCGTGCGGCCGCCGCAAGGACGGTGCGCTCGCGTGCACCGGCCGCAACGACAGCGGCGCGGTGCGCCCGCCGGCCGGCGCGTTCGAGCGCATCGCCGGCGGTGAGATGCACGCGTGCGGGGTCACCGCCGGGGGCGAGCTCGTCTGCTGGGGGCGGGGATATCTCGGGCCCGTACCCGAGACGGCGCGGGCGATCGCCCTGGACCACGAGGCGGCGTGCTGGCTCGACGCTACCGGGGCGATCGGTTGCGCGGGTGCCTCGCACCCGGACGGCCCGGTCCCGCCGCGCGGAACCTTCCGCGCGCTTTCGCTCGACGACACGACCGGCTGCGCGATCGACACCGCGGGCGACGTGCGCTGCTGGGGCTTCCGCGCGCCGGTGTTCGAGCCGACGCACGACCACGTCGCGATCGACGTTGGTCTGACCGGCGCCTGCGCGCTCACGCGCGACGGCCAGGCGTCCTGTCCCGCCCACGAGGACGAGTACACGAAGGCGCCGATCCCGCCGGTCTTGCCCGGCACGTGGGCGTCGGTGTCGATGGGCACCTCCTTCGTGTGCGGCGTCACCACCACCGGGGCGGTGCGCTGCTTCGGCGACGGCAACCGCCCGGACGAGCGCGCGGGCGTCGATGGTACGCCCGCCGGACGCTTCGCCTCGGTGGTCGCGGGATACGAGCACGCCTGCGCCCTCGCCGCCGACGGCGCGGTCGCGTGCTGGGGCCGTGACGTCGCTGGCGAGACCGAGCCGCCCGCCGGGCTGCGTGCGACGCGGCTCGCGCTCGGCGAGAAGAAGAGCTGCGCGCTCGATCCGTCGGGCGCGATCGTGTGCTGGGGGCGGCGGGACGGTGGAACGCTGCCGTCCGGACCGTTCGTCGACCTGACGATGAGCGTGACCGGCGAGGACGACGAGCCGGCCGCGGTCTGCGGGCTCACCGCCGCCTCCGAGCTGCGCTGCGGGTTCTTCTAGCCGCGACGAACCGTCGCGCCCGATCCGCGCTACACATGAGGGAGCCGCATGACTGCCACCGAACGCATCACGATGGTGGTCCTCAACGAGGACGGGACGCGCGACAAGTTCATGCTCAGCTCGTGGGTCGGCATCCCGCGCAAGCACGAGCTCATGTGGCTGGGGGATGATCCATACATGGTGATCGAGGTGGAGTACGCGGTGGCCGAAGGGTTCTTCGGGGCCAAGTCGATCGACGCCGCCGGCATCTACGTGCGCCGGCTGACCAAGGACGAGCAGGAGGCGGTCGCTCGTCGCCTCGCCACGCCCACGCGCGGCAAGGACGAGCAGCCGTTCCGGCCATGAACCCGCTCGCGACACCCGCGGCGTGGGATCTGGTGTCGGCGGCGTACGCGGCCGAGGTCGCGCCCGTGTTCGAGCAGTACGCGCGGCGCGCGCTCGAGCTGGCGGCGCCGCCGGAGGACGCGGACCTCGTCGACGTCGCGTGTGGACCGGGCACGCTCGCGCTCATCGCGGCGCAGACGGCGAACCGGGTCGCGGCGATCGACTTCTCGTCCGAGATGATCGACCGGCTGCGCGGGCACATGGGCTTCGGCGTCTACGGCAACATCGACGCGTGCGTGGGCGACGGCCAGGAGCTGCCGTACGCGGAGGACGAGTTCGACGCCGGCTTCTCGATGTTCGGCCTCATGTTCTTCCCCGACCGCGCGCGCGGCCTGCGCGAGCTGCGTCGCGTGGTGAAGCCGGGCGGCAAGGTCGTGCTGTCGAGCTGGCTGCCGATCGACGCGGCGCCGGCCCTGTTCGAGATGATCGCGGCGCTCGAGCACGCGATGCCCGACGCGCCGAAGGGCAAGGGCCCGGGCGCGATGTCCGACGACACGACGATCCGCGAGGAGGTGCTCGCCGCCGGCTTCTCGTCCGTCGACGTGCACCAGGTGACCGGCACGATCGAGTTTCCGACGACGGCGGAGATGTGGGCCTACGGCCAGCGCACGTCGGCGCCCATCGTGCTCCTGCGGACGCGGCTCGGCCCGGCCGGCTGGGCGCCGATCGCC
>JAIOII010001600.1 GCA_019912685.1 Kofleriaceae bacterium | reverse complement strand
AGCATCGGCTGGAGCCAGCGCGGGACCGCGCCCCGGCTCGCGATGCCTTCGCGCAGCGCGACGCAGAACGCGTACTGGTCGGCGGCGGGCGTGAGCGCGTCGCCGGCGCGCTGCTCGGGCGCCATGTAGCGCGGCGTGCCCGCGATGTCCTTCAGCTTGGACGACACCTCGTGCGCGAGCCCGAAGTCGAGGACGCGGACGCGCTCGTCGGCGCCCATGATCGCGTTGTCGGGCTTGAAGTCGCGGTGCACGAGCCCCGCCTCGTGCGCCGCCGCCAGCCCGGCGCCCGCCTGGCGGTACGCGCGCACGAGCTGGAGCGGCGTCACCTCCGCCGCGAGCTGCCGCAGCGTGCGCCCCTTGACCAGCTCCATCACCAGGAACACGCCGCTCTCGTGCTCGATCACGTCGTAGATCGGCACGACGTTCGGATGCGACAGCTTCGCCAGCGCGCGCCCCTCGTCTCGCGCGCGGCGCCGCGCCTCGAGGTCACCCGCCGACGCGAGCTTGAGCGCGATGCCGCGGTTGAGATCCGGATCGAACGCCTTCCACACCACGCCCATCCCGCCGGCCCCCGCGCGCTCGATCAGGTGATAGCGGCCGATCTTGACCGCCTCCGCCTCACCGAACAGCGCCGCCTCCGCCTTCGCCTTCGCCACCGCGACGTCGAGCTCGTGCTCCTCCGACGGCCGTGGTCGCGCCAGCGGGGTGAGCTCCCCGTCGTCCGGCGCGCCTTTCGCGAGCTGGGTCGACTCCGCGGGATCGACGCGCTTGCCCACCTGCCGGGTATTTTCTCGTAGGATGCGGCCGTGGTCGAGACGATCCAGCTCGACGTCGCGACCGGCTCGTTCCAGGCGCTGGCCGCCGGCGCGCCCGGGGCGCCGCTCGTCCTCGTGCTGCACGGTTTTCCCGATGCACCGCCGACGTTCGCGACCTTGCTCGGCGAGCTCGCGGCGCGCGGCTACCGCGCGGTGGCGCCGTGGGCGCGCGGCTACGCGCCGTCGCCGCTCGACGGCCCGTACGACGTCGAGACGCTCGCCGCCGACGTGCTCGCGATGTGCGACGCGCTCGCGCCCGACGGCGATCACGTCCACCTGCTCGGGCATGACTGGGGCGCCGCCGTCACGTACACGGCCTGCGCGCTGGCGCCGGCGCGCTTCGGCCCGAGCGTGACGCTGTCGGTGCCGCACCCGCTCGCGTTTCTGCGCTCGGTCACGCGCACCGCTCAGGTGCTGCGCAGCTGGTACATGTTCCTCTTCCAGGTGCCGGGCGCGGAGCAGCTCGCGGCGGCGCGCGACTTCGCCCTCATCGATCGGCTGTGGCGGACGTGGTCGCCGGGGTACGTGCTGCCGGCCGCGCTGCGCGCCGACGTGCACGCCTGCCTGCGCGAGAGCTGGCCGGCGCCGCTCCTCTACTACCGCGCGATGTTCCGGCCGTTCGGCGAGGCGATGCGCCGCCTGCGCCCGACGACCGGCATCGCGCGCCGGCTCACGGTCCCCATCCTCTACCTGCACGGCATGGACGACGGCTGCATCGCGCCGTCGGCGGCGCGCGGCGCCGAACGCTACTTCGCCGGCGAGTATCGCGCCGAGCTCGTCGAGAGCGCGGGGCACTTCCTCGCTGCCGAATGCCCCGACGAGATCGCGGCGCGCACCGCCGCGTGGTTGCGGGGCCAGTAAGCCCGACCACTGCAGTTGCCGGATCACGGTCGCCGCGAGGGACATGCGTCCCCACGTGCGATGACCGCAGGCCTCAAGTGCAGGAGATCGCGACGCAAGCCGCCGTGGCACGAGCCTCGCAAAGGGCGACGGCAACCCCAACCAAGGTGCCCGCCATGAAGACCCAGCTCACCACTGCACTCCTCCTCGGCCTCTTCGTCGGCGCCGGCGCCGGCTGCTCCAGCGATGATGCGGGACCGCGCCCGCCCGAGGAAGGCGACGCCTTCCTGACCATCGTCGGCGAGACCAACGTGTTCATGGAGAACGGCTGGCAGCAGGCGATCATCGTCCGCTACCACGACGGCGACAACAACCCGCTCGCCGGCGAGGTCGACTTCGCGATCGGCGGCAGCGCCGCCGGCGGCACGCTGTCGGCGCCGAGCGCGATCACCGACCGCGACGGCGAGGCGACCGTCACCGTCAACGCCGGCGCGAACGGCGACGCCGCGTTCACCGTGTCGGCCGTCGCCGAGTACGCCGAGCCCGTGAGCTGGCGCATCGCGGTCCGCACCGAGCAGCCGAACGGCCCGCTCGATCCGCAGGGCACGTACCGCGTGAGCAGCAACTTCGATCTGGTGTCGGGCCTGCCCGGGACCATCGGTCAGGTGACCAACACGTTCATCGACATGACCGACAGCCCGTACGACCCCGCGACGTTCCTCCTCGACCAGGCCGTCGCGTCGATCAGCGACTCGACCACCCGCGCGTTCATCAACGGCGCGCGCCCGGCGCTCGACGCCATCGTCAACGACGCGCTGCTCGCGGCGTCGCCGACCATCGTGACCGACATCCTCGAGGTCGGGAACGACTTCGGCCAGGTCGCCCGCAAGTTCGGCACGCAGTCGACGCTCGAGGTGGCCGCGGCGAGCGAGGGCTTCGCCGCCAAGCACACGCTCACCCACGTCGTGTTCACGGTCGACGGCGCGAGCTCGCAGTTCCTCCTGTCGGACCTCGGCATGGCGAACCTCGAGGCGCCGAACCTCGGCTACCAGCAGACGGATGACCGCACCGACATCGCGCAGCACCAGTTCCCGCTCAGCTACGGCACCGTGCTGCTCGTCGCGCTCAACGAGGTGATCATCCCGGCCATCGACCCGTCGGCGAACAACCTCCAGACGTTCTTCACCAACCTCGTCGACTGCGACTACATCGGCGCGGAGATCTCGGACTACATCGGCTTCGGCTCGCCGTCGCTCTACGCCGGCGCCTGCCGCCTCGGCATCGGCTACGCCTCGAACTACGTCGAGGGTCGCATCCGCTCGCTCGACAGCTCGGCGCTGCTCCTTAACATCAGCGGCAACGCGCGCCCGATGGACACCAACACCGACCGCAAGATCGACATCCTCCAGAACGGCACCTGGACCGGCTCGATGTCCTACGCCAACCAGCCGGTGACGCTCGGCACGTCGACCTTCCGCGGCGACCGCGTCGTCGGCCCCAACTGACCCGTTCATCCCGAGCCCGGCCGCGCGAGAGCGAGGTCGACGCTTGGGGTGGAATCCGGCCCCCGCCACGCGGGGGCCTTCTCCATTTTCGGCGTTCGCGCGTGTCCTTCGGAATGCGGGCGGCGGCTCGCGCGTCTGGCACACTGACGTCATGCCGTTCCGGGCGCTCCGGGTCTGCGCGTGGGCGGTCGCGCTGGTCGCGATCGGATGTCGCGCACCCGCGCCCGCGCACGCGCCCACGACGGTCG
>JAIOII010001599.1 GCA_019912685.1 Kofleriaceae bacterium | reverse complement strand
CCGCTCGCCGTGATCGCGATGCGGTAGCGCGCGACCCCGAGGTCGCCGTGGTCCGACGCGCCGGACGCGCCGGCGAGCTTCCGGTACTCCTTCGCGGCCGCCGCGCGATCGCCCGCATCCCACAGGCAGTCGGCGAGCCGCCATTTCGCCTCGGCGGCGAAGCGCGTGCCCGGGTGCTTCACCACGGCGCGGAAGTCGTCCGCGGCCTCGCGCGGGCGCCCCTCGAGCAGCGCGATCTGACCGCGCAACCAGTGAAAGTAGTCGGGGTTGGCGAGCGTGGTGGCCCGCACGCCCTTCAGGTGCGACGCCGCCCCGGCGAGGTCCCCGGCCTCGTACGCCGTGTACGCCTTCCCCAGCTTCTCCGCCGGTGTCGCGGTGCGTCGGCGGGCCTCGGCGCTGCCGGCCAGGGCAGCTACCAACGCGGCGGCGGCGACGGTTGCTCGCAGCACAGCCCGCGAAGTATACCGCGCCCATGGCAACCGGCTCGTATCGCGGCCTCGACTACTACGGCATCGACGGGCTCTACACCGAGGAGGAGCGCGCGGTCCGCGACAGCGTGCGCGACTTCGTGTCGGACCGGGTGATGCCGACGATCGGCAAGCACTTCACGGCGGGCACGTTCCCGCACGAGCTGGTGCCCGTGTTCGGCGAGCTCGGGCTCCTCGGCCCGTCGCTCACCGGCTACGGCTGCCCCGGCGTGTCCCCGGTCGCGTACGGCCTCATCTGCCAGGAGCTCGAGCGCGGCGACTCGGGCATCCGCTCGTTCTGCTCGGTGCAGTCGAGCCTCGTCATGTTCCCGATCTGGTCGTACGGCTCCGACGCGCAGAAGGAGAAGTACCTGCCGGCGATGGCGAAGGGCCAGCTCGTCGGGTGCTTCGGCCTGACCGAGCCGGACTTCGGCTCGAACCCGTCGGGGATGCTGACCACGGCCAGGAAGACGGCGGGCGGCTACGTGCTGAACGGCACCAAGCGGTGGATCACCAGCGGCTCGACGGCGCAGGTCGCGCTCGTGTGGGCCAAGCTCGACGGCGTCGTGCGCGGCTTCCTCGTGCCGACGACGACCAAGGGCTTCACCGCGCGCGACATCCACGGCAAGTGGAGCCTGCGCGCGTCGGTGACGAGCGAGCTCGTGCTCGAGGACGTCGAGGTCGGCGACGACGCGATCCTGCCCGGCGTGAGCGGGATGCGCGGCCCGCTCTCGTGCCTCTCGCAGGCGCGGTTCGGCATCTGCTTCGGCGTCGTCGGCGCGGCGATGGCCTGCTACGACGAGGCGCTCTCCTACGCCAAGGACCGCGTGCAGTTCTCGCGGCCGATCGCCGGCTACCAGCTCGTGCAGCAGAAGCTGGTCGACATGGTGAGCGGCATCACGCAGGCGCAGCTCCTGTGCCTCCAGATGGGGCGGCTCAAGGAGGCGGGCACGCTGCGCCCGGCGCAGGTCTCGCTCGCCAAGCGCAACAACGTGAGCATGGCGCGCGACATCGCGCGCGACGCCCGCGACATCCTCGGCGCCAACGGCGTCACCGACGAGTACCAGTGCGGCCGCCACATGCTCAACCTCGAGAGCGTGTACACCTACGAGGGCACGCACGACATCCACACGCTCGTCGTCGGTCAGGACGTGACCGGCATCGCCGCGTTCGAGTGAACGGCGTGTAACCGGTGGCCGGCGACGCGCGTCCCAACGTCCTCGTGATCGCCGGGCTCGATCCATCCGGAGGCGCCGGCCTCGTCGCCGACGTGCGCGTGTGCGAGCAGCACGACTGCCGCCCGATGGCGGTGGCGACGGCCTTGACCGAGCAGTCGACCGCCGAGGTGCGCGCGGCGAACCCGGTGACGGCGACGACCGTGGGCGATCAGCTGCGGATGATCCTGACCGACGTGGAGGTGACGGCGGTCAAGATCGGGATGCTGGGGAGCGAGCAGATCGCCGACGAGGTCGCCCGCGCGCTCGAGCTGACGGCGGCGCCGGTCGTGTGGGATCCGGTGCTGCGGGCGACGGCGGGGCGCGTGCGCCTCTATGAGGGCGACCCGGGGCGCGCGATCGAGCTGCTCGACGGGCACGTCGCCCTGTTCACGCCGAACTCCGAGGAGGCGCACGCGCTCACCGGGATCCGCATCGACTCGGTCGGCGACGCGGTCGCGGCGGGCATGGCGCTCTACCAGCGCGGCATGGGCGCGGTGCTGGTGAAGGGCGGGCACTGGGGCGGCGCGGCCGAGGCGATCGACGTGCTCGTGACGCCCGACGGTCACGAGGTGCTGTCGGCGCCGCGCTTCGCGAGCGACGGGCCGATCCACGGCACCGGGTGCGCGCTGTCGAGCGCGATCGCCTGCAACCTGGCGGCGGGGATGCCGCTCGTCGAGGCGTGCCGCACGGCGAAGGCGTACGTCGCGGCGCTCATCGCCGACGCCGTGTACCCCGGGCGCGGGCACGGGGCGGTGCTCTAGTGGCGCGCGTCGTCGTCACCGGCGCGACGGGAATGGTGGGGCGGCCGCTGGTGCGGGCACTCGTCGCGCGTGGCGACGACGTGGTCGCGCTCGTGCGCGACGAGGCGCGTGCGCGGGGCGCGCTCGGCGACGCGGCTGTCGCGGATGAGCTGCTTCTGCCGCGCGTCCCAGCGCTTGCCGCCGATCGTCTCCCCGGCGAGGTGCACCACCGCGTGCGCGCC
>JAIOII010001598.1 GCA_019912685.1 Kofleriaceae bacterium | reverse complement strand
CGTGCGGGTTCGGCTGAATTGTCCGCAGCCGATTTTGTTGGCCGGTCACGATGCGAACGTGGGCGATTTTTTCGCCGCCGATATCGTCGCAGATTTCCCGGCCGTGCGCGCCAACGCGCCAGCGGCCGCCGAGAATGCCGTCTTTCTGCTGGACACCTCGCTCAGTGCCAACCCCGATCATTTCAACGTGTGGGTGGCGCTGCTGCAAAACATTCTCGCCGCCAACGAGGGCACGCTTCGCCATTTCAATCTGCTGATTTTCAATATCGAAACCGCGTGGTGGAAATCCGGCACGATGGTGGAAAACACCGCCGAGAATCGCGCGGCCGTGGCGAATTTCGTGAATGGGCTGGCCCTCGAAGGCGCGACGGATTTGGGGGCGGCGGTGGCAGCGGTGGCGAATGCCGCGCCCTGGCTCGTGCCGGAAGGCGCGCGCGCCGATGTGTTTCTTCTCAGCGATGCCGCCGCCACCTGGGGCGACGATGATTTGCACGCGATTGCCAAGCCTTTCGCCGGTTTGCCGTTGCGCGTGATGGCGTACAACACCGGCATGACCGGCACGGATTCGCGCGCGCTCGATGCCCTGGCGCGGGCCACCGGGGGCGCCGTGATTACCGTGGTCGGCGAGGCCCAAATCGAAGCCGCCGCGACGGCCCATCGCAAAGCCGGTTTCCAACTGCGCGAAATCAGCATGCCCGGCGCCAAAGATGTCGTGGTCGCCGGTCGTCCGCGCACGGTGGTGCCCGGCTCGCGCCTGCTGGTGACGGGCCGCATCGACGCCAACACACTCGGCGACACGGCCGTGGTGCGCGTGGCACTCACCGACTTGGCCGGCAACGAATTCGCGATGGATTGGCCGGTGGCGGTGATGCACGATTCGCTGCTCGCGCCGCGCACCTACGGGCAGGTGGCCGTGGGCGAAATGGAAATGATTCCCGCGCTCGCCGACGTGGCCCGCGAGCTCGGCGTCGAGCTGATCGCGGTCGGCACGCACGGGCGCGCCGGCATGCGGCGCCTGTTGCTCGGCTCGGTCGCGGAGAAGACGGTGCGCCTCGCGTCGTCGTCGGTCCTGGTCGCGCGCGGCGACGCGCCGTCGCGCGGCTATCGCCACGTGGTCGTCGGCACCGACCTCTCGCCGCTGGCGGATCGCGCGCTCGAGCAAGCCGTCCAGCTGATCGCGCCGGGAGGCCACGTCCAGGTCGTGTACGCGTGGCAGGCGCCGTACCTCGAGTACGATCTCTCCGGTCGCGTGACGCTCGAGCTGCGCGCCGGGGCCGAGGCCGAGCTCGGCGCGCAGCGCGAGCGCCTCCTCGCGCTGCCGCGCCCACCGGACGTCACGATGAGCGTCGAGCTCAGGGACGGCGCGCCCGTGCTCGTGCTCGAGGAGCTCTCGCGCGACGCCCAGCTCGTGGTCGTGGGCAGCCACGGCCGCCGCGGCGTGCGCCGCTTCCTCCTCGGCTCGGTCGCCGAGGCGACCGTGCGTCACGCGCGCTGCTCGGTGCTCGTCGTTCGCTGAGCGCCGTTGCCCGCCGGCTCGAAGCGCTCGGGCTCGGCGAGGTACGCGCGGAACGCGCGCATCAGCCGGCTCACGTGCCAGCCGTCGACGTAGCGGTGATCGATCGTCGCGGTGATCGGCAGGACGGGGCGCGCCTCGACGCGGTGGGCGACGACGACCGGCCGCTCCGTGATCTCGCCGACGAGCACGAGGAGCGGGACGTCGTACATCCACGCGAGCGGCGCGAAGCCCTGCGGCAGGCCGAACATGCCGACGCTCGTGACCATCGCGCTGCCGAACGGGCTCGGGTGGAGCGCGAGCGGCCGCACCTCGAGCTGCAGCGTCGAGGTCACGAACGCGGTGGCGCGCAGCGCGGCGCGGAGGAGGACGCGCGGCAGGCGATCCATCACCTGCTTCGAGCGCGAGAACTCGCGGTCGTCGCCGGTCTTCATGCGGCGCGCGCGCGCCGCGAGCTCGCGCGCGACCTCGTACACCGATCGCCGGTCGACGGCCTCGACCTTCACGCCCGACAGATCGTGTCCGCCGCTGACGGCGGTGATGAAGAAGACGTCGATCGAGGCGCGCGGGAACGAACGCGTGCCGCGGATCCGGACGTTGAGGTCCGGGACCTCCTCGAGCGCGTGGGCGACGGCGCGTCCGACGAGGTGGGTCGCGGTCACGTGCTCGCCGCGCGCTCGCGCGGCCTCGATGAACGCGAGCACCGGCGCGGCCTCGACCTCGAGCGCGCCGTAGATCTGGGGATCGTCGGGTGGGCCCCACATCGCGTTGGCGATGTGGCGCCAGCCGGTGAGACGAGAGCCGAACATGACCGGGATCGCAGCAAGTGGTGGGCCACGTCGCGTCGTTCGCGCGGGCATGGGCCGTGCAAAAACATCGGTTCGATGGATGATCTGCACTCGTTGCTCGCAGATCCTGCGGCTGGTGGCCGGGGTGACGCAGCCCTTGCGGGGAGCGCCGGATGATGACCACGACCTCGGCCAAGCGAGACGACCGGATGGAACCCTCGCGCGCGCGCCTGCTCATTCTCGAGCAGCACGCTCGCCTGCGCCAGATCCTCGGTGACACGCAGGTCATCGCCGAGCGGGTCCTCGCCGGCGAGGGGCTCGTGCGGGAGCTCGAGCAGCAGCTCGAGATCCTGCGCACCGCCTTCTGGGATCACAACCAGAGCGAGGAAGCGCTGCTCGAGCCGATCCTCCGCCTCGACTTCGCGTGGGGGCCGGCGCGCATCGCGCGCATGATGGAGGAGCACGGCGCCGAGCACGCGGCGATCCGCGAGGCCCTGTCGGGATCCGCGCTGGAGGTCGCGGCGCGCATGGCCGAGCTCGCGGAGGACGTCGACGCCCACATGGCCGCGGAAGAACGGACCTTCCTGTCGCCCGGCGTCCTCCGTGACGATGTCGTCTCGACGGAAGACGGCGACTGAGGGGCGGGACTGTTTGACGGACCGCGGTTCCGGGTTAAGACTCCTTCTCAATGAATCCGGGCGCCGCCCTCGTCGACTTCGGTCGGGTGGTCGCCGCTGCGCGCACGCCGCAGGAGGTGATGCGCCGGCTCGTCGACATCGCGGTCGAGTCGCTGGAGACGCGCGCCGCCGCCGTGCTCGAGGTGTCGGGCCACGACGAGCTCGCCGTCGCGGCCGCCCGCGGGCTGCCCGAGGCGCTCGCCGGGTGGACGACCGAGAGCGACGCGATCGGCGCGGAGCTC
>JAIOII010001597.1 GCA_019912685.1 Kofleriaceae bacterium | reverse complement strand
CCTGCGGCTGCGGCTGCGGCTGCGGCTGCGGCTGCGGCTGCGGCTGCGGCTGCGGCTGCGGCTGCGGCTGCGGCTGCGTATTGCGAATTGTTGCGCCCGGACCTCCGCCGTTGACTCGGCCTCGCCTGTCGCTACCCTTGCACCCATGTCGCTGCGCACTCCGCTGCTCGCCGGCGTGGCAGTCCTGGGGCTCCTCGGCGCCGGCTGGCTCTACCTCGAGAACCGCGACCTCTCCGCCGAGGTCGCGCGGCTGCGCGCCATCGAGAAGAACCGGCCCGATCCGTGGACGGGCGCCGACCGCGATCAGGTCGCCTCCGCTGCTGACGACGCCTCCGACCGGCGCGGCGGCTTCGCCTTCCCCATCCCCGGCCGCGGCAAGGCCGCGGCCTCCTCCGAGCCACCGCCCACGCTCGACGCCAAGCCCAAGGAGACGCGCCTCGAGCGCCGGCTCCGTCGCCAGAGCGAGCTCGCCGCCCTCCTCGGGCGCGACCCGGACGAGTCCGAGGAGGACTACAGGAGCCGGATGCTCCCGTTCCTGGAGATGGCGCTCGCGCGCCCGCGCGCGAACGTCGACGAGATGCGCCGCCAGGCCGAGATCGCCGCCAACGTCACGGACGCCCAGAGCAAGCAGCTCGACCAGGAGTTCGAGGCGATCTACGGCGAGGTCATCGACTTCACCAACGCCGCCGTCGCCGACGGCCAGCTCACGCCGTACGACCGCAACGTGAAGGGCATGCTCCAGTACGCGGGCGGCCTGGGCGCCATCCTCGAGGGCGCCGAGGGACGCATCGGCAAGATCCTGAGCGCCGAGCAGATGCGCGCCATGTACAACACCGGCTTCGAGTGGGGCGAGTACCTCGGCGTGCGCGCGCCGTGGGAGCGCCTCCGTGCGCCCCCCGTGCGCCCCGGCTCCTGAGCAACGCCGCGCTCCTGATTCCCAGCCCCTGAGCGGTCCAGAACCCTGGCGGTCCGCGCCGCTCCCGCGATATCCTGGGGTTGCCTCAGCCCCCGGGGGAACGTGAGCCAGACACGTAACAGCGGCACCTTGGTCCTGGTCAGCCCCGTCGAGTCGGTGCCCAAGCCACAGGTGCGCGGCGAGGCCTGTCTCGTGCTGCTGCACCCTCCTGGCCCCGAGATCGGCAAGCGCACACCGCTCCAGCGCCAGAGCTACATCATCGGCCGCGACTCGGACGCCGACCTCGTCATCAGCCGCTCCGCCGTCTCGCGCCAGCACGCGCAGCTCGCGCGCGACGAGCAGGGCGAGTGGTGGGCGATCGACATGGGCTCGACCAACGGCACCTTCGTCAACGAGCAGAAGATCCAGCGCCAGCGCCTCGCCGACGGCGATCAGGTCCGCTTCGGCGACGCGATCTTCAAGTTCCTGAACGGCGCGAACATCGAGAGCGCCTACCACGAAGAGATCTACCGGATGACCATCCTCGATGGTCTCACCGGCGTCCACAACAAGCGCTACTTCCTCGAGTTCCTCGATCGCGAGCTCGCCGGCGCCAAGCGCCACGGCCACGCCCTCGGCCTCGTCATGTTCGACATCGACTTCTTCAAGCGCGTCAACGACGAGAAGGGCCACCTCGCCGGCGATCACGTCCTCAAGGAGGTGTCGCAGCGCATCAAGAGCCGCATGCGCCGCGAGGACCTGTTCGCGCGCTACGGCGGCGAGGAGTTCGCCTGCATCCTGGCGTCGACCGGCCTCGAGGGCACGGTCATCTTCGCCGAGCACGTGCGCCGCATGATCGAGGAGCGGCCGATCATGTTCGACCAGACGCCGATCACCGTCACGGTCAGCCTCGGCGTCGCGTGCGCGTACAACGAGCCGAACCTCGACCCGCCGACGCTCATCAAGCGCGCCGACGACAACCTCTACGCCGCCAAGCGCGGCGGCCGGAACCAGGTGGTTCCCTCCCCGCACTCGCTCGGGCTGCGCTGATCGGGCAGGGGCAGGGCAGGGGCGCGGCGGTGTGCTAGACATGCCGCCCTCGTGAGTGAGCCCGATTCCAGGACGATGGCCGATCTCGGCTGGCCGACCCTCGTGGAGGGCTGGGCGACCCGCTGCGCGACGACGCGCGGCGCGGCCGCGGTGCGCGCGGC
>JAIOII010001596.1 GCA_019912685.1 Kofleriaceae bacterium | reverse complement strand
GCCGCCACCAGCCGCCCCGCCGCATCCGGCGACAGCACGACGGCCCGGCGCCCGGCGAACAGCTCGCGCGCGACCCTGCAAGCGGCCCGGGCGACCTCCGTCGGACCCGCGGCGCGCCGCCACTGCGCGGCGAGCTCGATCAACGCGGCCTCGATCGATCCGCGGCCGTCCGATCCGAGCTCGAGCGTGTTGAGCGTTCGCCCGGGTTCGGCGAGCGGGACGAGGCCACCCTCGGGAGGCAGCACGATCAACGTCGTCTGCCCGACGCGCACGCGGTCACCGTCGCGCAGCGCGCCGTCGCCGTGCGGCGAGCCGTTCACCAGCGTGGGGTTCGGCCCGCCCTCGTCGCGCAGGTGGAGCACGCCCTCGCGGACGGCGAGCACGGCGTGGGTTCGGCTCGCCGCCGGATCGGTCAGCTTCACCGCACAGCCGGCGCCACGTCCGATCGCTCCACCGTCGGCTCCGATCTGGAACTCGGCGCCGAGATCCGGCCCCGCGAGCACGGCGAGTCGCGCGATGATCACGCGCCCAGTGTATCGCGACCGTCGATCCACTCGATCAACGCGCCGTAGCTCAGGAGCGAATTGAGGGCGAGGCTGTGGTCGAGCACGCGGGCGTGGCCACGGATGCCCATCTGCCGCGCCGCGTCGGGGTCGTCGAACAACCGCGCGATCGCCGCGGCGAACGCGTCGAGGTCGGACGCGTCGTCGAGCAGCAGGCCTTCCACGCCGTCGTCGAGCTGATCCTGGATGCCGCCGACCGCGCTGGCCACGACGGGGCGCGCCTTCCACATCGCCTCCGTCACCGTCAGGCCGAAGCCCTCGTGCAGGCTCTTCTGCACGATCACCGTCGCGTGACGTTGCAGCGCGTTGACGATCGCGGCGTTCTCCTCGATCTCGAAGGTCGGGAGCGATGCGAGATGGATGCGCCGGCGCACGTCGACGGGCAGCCCACGCCACCGCGCCGTGACGGCCGCGAGCACGGCAGCTCCCTCGGGGTCGTCGGCGACGCCCGTGGTGTTCGGCCCTGCGAGCACCAGGTGCGCGCCGCGGATCCTCGCCGGGTCGAGGCGCGTGAATCCCTCGAGCACACCCGCCGGATCCTTGAGCTCGTCCCAGCGCGAGACCTGGACGACGAGCGGCGTCGAGGCCGGCGGCGGCGCACCTTCGCGAACCACGTCGGCCGAGTTGTCGACGCGGCTCGGCGTGCCGTCCTCGCGCAGGAACGTGCCCACGGCGGCGTCGACATCGCTCTCCACGAGCCTGGCCCGCGCGAGGATCGCGAGCACGCTCCGCTCGTCCAGCGGCTGGTTCTTTGCGGAGAACGGGTCGATCGTCGGCGCGATCAGCTTCGCTCGAGCAGGATCGATGTACTGCGCCGGGATGTACGCCGCACGCGAGAACACGTACGCGTGGGCTCCCTGGACATACGGCGCCAGGAACCGCCAGCCTCGCTGGACCTCGTCATCGACCTCGTCGGCGCCGATGTGACAGCGCCAGATGACACGCGCGCCCCGCTCGAGCAGCGCGGCGATCATCCCGGCGGGTTGTGGATCGTGCACGATGACGACGTCGCCTGCCCGTACCAGCGGCGCCAGCTCGGCCACGTTCGTCGCGCCGACGTGCTCGAACAGCCGCCGTTCGGCGTCGCCGAGGTCCGAGCCATCACCCACGCTGCCGTGGAGCGCGTTGTGCAGCCGCTTGGTGATGCGGAAGAACTCCGGCGGCGCCTCGATGACGACCCAGCGCGCATCGACGCCCGCGCCACGGGCATAGGAGAGGATCGACCGGACCATCTCCGCGACACCACCGCCCGCGGCCGTGGAGCTGACGTTCCACACCACCCGACCGACCAGGCCCGCGCGAAGGTATTCGACCCGCGCCATGAGCGGCTGCAGCCGCTCGGCGCTCAAGAGCCGCGTGTAGCGTTCCAGAGGTAGCGCGGGCAGCTCCGGGAACCGCAGGGTCATGCCCAACCGTAGCGCCGCCTGGTTCGCCGGCCACTGCTACCGGCGGCGTGGCGTCGGCGATCACGACGCGGTCGCGGTGACGATCCAGGTGCTGGCGGGGAGCGACACGCCGTCGGCTCGCTGGTGCGGGCGGAGCACGTCCTGCACCGCCGCAAAGACCTCCGGTTCCCGACGGCGAGCCTCGACGCCTGCGAGGCGCATGACCTCCCCCGCGGGGCCGATATCCATCATCATCTCGACGGCGCTGGCGAGATCGGCGCCGACGCGCATCTGGATATCGAAGCGCTCGAACGTCGCACGTGCGAAGCCAGCCGCGAGCAGCTGCTCGCTCACCACATCCGGGCTCGCCATCGAGAACGGGCCCGGACCGCACGTGGGTTCCTCGGTGGTCGCCGGGAGCGGAACGATCGCGAGCACCGCCCGCTCGACGTCGAAGAGGGCCGCGTTCTCCTCCTTCTTGCGCCATACGACCATGCACAGGGTGCTGCCCACGCGCAACGAGCGACGGAGGTTGCGCAGCGCGACGACCGGGCTGGCAAAGAACATCGTGCCGAACCGGCTGAACGCGTGGTCATACGGTCCTCCGACCGGATCGCTCTGCACGTCTGCGACCGCGAAACGTGCGTTGCGGACGCCGGCTGCGGCCGCCTCGCGCTGCGCCGTCTCGACGAACCGGGGAGCGAGGTCCACGCCGACGGCTTCGCCGGTGTCGCCGACCAGACGCGCGATCTGCTGGGTCGTGTCACCGAATCCACAGCCGATGTCGAGCACGCGCGCGCCGGGTCGCAGCGGGTGGCGCTCGAGCGCGGCCGTGCTGCACGGGCCGAAGCCGCTGACGAGCGCGTCGCGATAGCGGACGAACTTGTCGAAGAGCACCCCGTTCCACGCCTCGCGCGCCTCGCCGTTGCCGTCGAACGTGCGGACTTGCGTGATGGTCGTCATGACTCCTCCGATCAGCGCGCGATGTAGTAGTTGTTGAACACGTCGCCGTCGAGCTTCTGGACGGCGACGTCGCGGAAGCCAGCCTCGGCGAGCATCTTCAGCGCGAGCTCCTGGCCCCACATCGAGCCGAGGCCGGCGCCGCCCTGCGCGAGCGACACCGCCGTGCAGTGGAGCGTCGAGGATGCGTACAGCATCGGCGCGAGCGGATGGTCGAGGTTGTCGGCCAGGTTCGACGATGCGGCGATATCGACGCACAGAAAGGTGCCGCCCGGACGCAGCGCCGCGCGGATCCCGGCGAGGCCTTCGGCCGGGCGAGCCTGGTCGTGGATGACGTCGAACGCGGTGACCAGCTCGAAGCGCGCCGGCGCCGCCAGCTCGGCGGCATCACCGCGCTCGAAGCTCACGTTGGTGAGGCCCGCCTCCGCGGCCGCGCGGCGTGCGCGGAGCACGGGATCCGCGCAGAGATCGAGGCCGCAGAACCTGCTCGCCGGGAACGCGCGAGCCATGAGCAGGGTCGACCGGCCCAGGCCGCAACCGACGTCGAGCACGGAGATGCCAGCGCGCAGCGCGTCGAGCATGCCGGTCATCGGCAGCACGGCATCGATCAGCGTCGCGTCGAAGACGGGCGCCGTGAGCTCGGCTTGCAGCTCGTGGAAGCGGTGGTAGCGCTCGTACGGCACGCCACCGCCGGCGCGGAAGCAGTGCACGATGTCGTCCTCGACCTTGCCGAGCTCGCCGACGATCTGCGTGATCACCGCGAGGTTGTCTCCCTTGGCGGCGCGCGTCAGCAGCCGGGCGTGCTCCGCGGGAAGCTGGTAGGTCCGGCGGGCCCCGTCGTAGTCCACGATCCGGCCGGTCACCATCGCCGCGAGCCACTCGCGCACGTACCGCTCGTGGAGTCCGGCGGCGCGCGCGATCGTCTCGCTCGAGCTGGGGGGCAGCTCGCACATGCGATCGAACAGGCCCGTCCGATGGCCGACGCTGATGAGGAGGGCGAGGAACGAGTCGTTGAGCAGGCTGCCGAGCCGGCCCTGGAAGGCCTCCGCGCGGGCGGAGTCGATGGCGGGAGTGGTGGATGTCGTCATGCCTGTGAGGCGTGACGAACCAGGTAACAGTGTTACCCGCCGCCAGGTGTCCGTCACACCGGCCGATACGAGCAGTACCGGCCGGTGCGAACGGTCGCCGCCAGGTAGCGGCCGAGCTCGGGAACCTCCGCGCCGATCCGCTGGATCGCGTCCTTGATCCGGCGCGTCACGGCGACCCGGGCGCGCTCGGCGGCAGCCCCCGCGCCAGCCAGGCGCTCTACCGTTGTTCGCAAGCGCTGTCGTTGCTCGACGGCCGCACCGCTCGCGGGCAGTTGGTGGTCTTGCCCGACCACGTCCGCCAGATGTTCCCCTACGTGATGGCGCACCGGATCATTCTCAAGCCGGAGAGCCGGTTGTCGGGGATGACGCAGGCGAACGTGAGCGAGGATATTCTGATGAGCGTACCGGCGCCGGTGGCGAGGTAGGCGATGGACGGGTTCAGAC
>JAIOII010001595.1 GCA_019912685.1 Kofleriaceae bacterium | reverse complement strand
GGGCCGACCCGGGCACGGGCGCCGCCACCGGCTCGGCCGCGGCGGATCCCGCCATGGCCAACCGCGCGGGCAACTGCCCGAGCGCCGTCGCCGGCGCGACGACCGCGATCGTCGATGACAAGGACAACGTCGGCAAGCTCGTGCTCACGATCACCGCGAAGGAGGCCGAGGCGGCGACGACGATCCGCAAGCGCGTCGCGCACCTCGTCGAGGTCCAGGGCGCGCCCGACGCCGAGGTGAAGCACACCGGCGACGGCACCGGCGGCGCGACGATGGGCAAGTGCCCCGTCGTCACGTCGAAGGACGCGAAGATCAGCGCGAGCGACGTCGACGGCGGCAGCAAGGTCGTCATCGAGCCGAGCGGCGCGCTCACGCTCGACGCCCTCAAGCAGGACGTCGAGACGCGGATCGGCGCACTCGGCGAGTGGACGTCGCAGAACATCAAGCCGACCGAGGGCGCGGGTGGTGGCGGCGGCGTCGGCGGTGGCAAGGGCGACCACGGCGGCAACCACTCCGGCGAGGGCGACGGCAAGGGCAAGGACGAGCCCAAGCCGCCCCAGTGACGACACCGCCGCTCAGGCGTGGATGATCGTGCCGACGTCCTCGCCGCGTAGCGCGGCCAGGACCTGCCCGGGCTTCGTCCCGTTCACGATCTGCAGCTCCTTGCAGGAGCGCGCGCGCGGCAGGTACTCGACGACGACGCGCTCGACGACGAGGTCGGGCAGGTTGCGCTCGGCGAGCTCGGCCACCGAGATGCGCGGGATGTGCGTCGCCGACGGGTTCTTCTTGGGATCGTCGGTGTAGAGCCCGTCCTCGTCCTTGATGAAGATCGCGCGCCGCGTGCCGAGGAACTCGGCCGACAGGAACACGCCCGCGTCGGTGCGGTGCGGCGGGATGCGGCTGCCCTCCTCGCGCTTCTCCCAGTACCCGAACGGCGGCATGCCGCTCATCACGGGGACGCAGCCCAGCTGGAGGTAGAGCGGCAGCTTCTCGAAGTCGTCGGGCAGCATGTAGAGGCCGCCGTGCTTGGCGAGCAGCATCTGCACCATGCGCGCGTTCTGCATCGGGATGTACTTGCCGAGGGTCGCCATGACGCCGACCGGCATCTCGAGCTCGCTCGCGATGCTGTAGATGTGGCGCGCGCGCGTGCCGCCGCCGACCAGCACGACGACCTGGATGCCCTCGCGGCGGGCGGCGACGATCTCGTCGAGGATCGGGAAGAGCGCGGCGCGCCCGCGATCCATGACGCTCTGGCCGCCGATCTTCACGACGCGGACGTCGGGCATGATCGCGATCGGGCGGTAGTCGATGTTGCCGGCGTCGTGGCCGGTGAGGGTGGCGCCGGCGAGCGCCGAGTCGATGGTCTTGCGCTCGGTGGTCACGGCGTCTCCTTCACGATCACGGTGCCGACGTCCTCGCCGCGGATCGCCGCGGTGAGCATCCCGGGCACGAGCCCGTTCACGATCTGCACGCGGCGCACGTTCTTGGACGTCGCCCACGCGCGGAAGAGCTCCTCGTCGAGGATGTTGGTCGGCGGCGGGCTGGCGAGCAGCTCCTCGAGCGTGATGCGCGGGATGTGGCGCGCGTCGGCGTGCTTGGCCGGGTCCTTGTCGTAGAGGCCGTCCTGGTCCTTCACGAAGATGAGCTGGCCCATCGACAGGACCTCGGCGAGCTGGAAGAGACCGAAGTCCGAGCCGTGCGCGGGCAGGACACCCTCGTCGGGCGGCGGCTCCCAGAAGTGGTAGGGCGGGATCGAGATCGCGATCGGCAGGATGCCCGACGCGAAGTAGAGCGGCAGGTCCCAGAAGTGGTCGCGCTGCATCGGCATCGAGCCGTGCTTGGCGAGGAGCGCGTTGAGCAGGATCGCGTTCAGCTCCTCCATCGCGCCGATGAGCTGCGCGATGCCGCCGACCGGTAGCCCGAGATCGAGCGCGACCGAGAGCGTGTGGCGCACGCGCGTGCCGCCGCCGACGGCGAGCACCATGTGCTTGCCGGTGCGCTTGATCGCGGCGATCTCGTCGGCCAGCGGCAGGATCGCGTCCTTGCCGCGGTCGAAGATGCTCTGGCCGCCGATGCCGACGGCCGCGGCGTCGGGGAAGATGTGGACGTCGCGGTCGCTGTCGGTGCCGGCGATGACGCGGCGGTCCTGCAGCGACTCGCGCATGAGGCGTGACTGGATGTGCGTTCGGCCATCGCCTTCGACGAGCTTGGTCATGGGGACTCCGGGTTGCGATCGAATGCGTGAAGGAGCGGAGCGGCGACGACGCCCGAGAGGACGCCGAAGAGCCCGTGCACGAGGAGACCGGGCAAGAGGAAAGCGTACACCAGCGCGGGTGGTTGCACCGCGAGCGCGATGAGCGTGATGGTCGCGAAGCGGCCGAGCGCGGCGAGGAGCCCGAGCACGCACCACACGACGACGCCGCGGTGGCGCCGGACGAGCGGGTAGACGAGGTCGACGACGATGCCGGGCGTGACGTGCTTGGCGATCTCGAAGACGCCGTAGCGGCCATCGCCGAGGAGGAACGCGACGGTGCCCATGGTGAGACCGGTGAGGGTCGCGCCGGCGCGCGTACGGGTGACGCGCGCGGCGACGAGGTAGAGCGGGATGAGGATGACGCCCTTGTAGCCGGGCAGGAACGGGATGCCGGGGAGGATCTTGAGGGCCTTCACGCCGAGCATGGTGAGCGAGACGGCGGCGATGGCCGCGGCGTCGCGCGCGCCGCCGGGCGGCAGGTCGGGGTCGGCGTCCTCGAGATGGCGCTCCACGCGCCGCAGATGGCGATCGAAGGACTCCACCAGGCCGCCCACGTCGCCGCGGGCCATCCGCTTCACCGCCCGCCAGAAGCTCTTGAATCCCCCTTGCTCGTGCC